>LJTS01000174.1 GCA_001304425.1 Betaproteobacteria bacterium SG8_40 | reverse complement strand
GTTCGCTGTCGTCCGACGGCAAGCGCATCGTTTCGCGCGAAGTGATCACGAACTCCGACATCGGCGTGCTCGCCGACCAGTTCTACGCCGAGCGTCTCTATACCTATGAAGAAATGCGCCATCAGCTGGAGCGTCTCGGTTTCACCGACGTTTGCCTGCATGGCACGTTGATATCCGATTCGACGCGCAATCAGGATCTGGGAATGATGGCGCACCGGATGTTCATCACTGCCACCGGTCCGGAGAAGCACGTCGCCAAGTCCCCGGTGAAGAAGGATGTCACGCGCGTGACGGTGCTGATGGGAGATCCCGACATGCCGGACGTCGTGAAGATGGGCGGGCATTTCAATCCCGAAGACCTGGAAACCATCAACATCCTTAAGAAGAACCTTGCGACGCTGCCTCAGTACGAGTGCGATTACATGGATGATCACCAGTCGATCATCAAGCGGTTGCTGACCAATCCGCCGAAAATGGTGATGAACCTGTGCGACGAGGGCTATCGCAACAAGGCAACGATGGAACTGCATATCCCGGCCCTGCTCGATCTGCTCAATATTCCGTATACCGGTGCCGGACCCGGTTGTCTGTCGCTGTGCTACAACAAGGCGAACGTGCGCTCGATTGCCGAATCGCTCGACGTCGATGTGCCGATGGAAACTTTCTTCGAGCCCGACGACCAGGCGGCCAACCTGCCTTCCTATTTTCCGGCGCTGATCAAGCCCAATTGCGGCGACAGCTCGATCGGTATCACGCAGAAGGCGGTGGTCAACAATGCCGTGGAACTGATGGCCTACATCGACCACTTGCGCGAGGTCATGCCCGGCGTGCCGCTGCTCATCCAGGAATACCTGCAAGGCGCCGAGTACAGCATCGGATTGATCGGAAACCCCGACAAGTTCGAGGTATTGCCCGCACTGGAGGTGGACTACAGCCAGTTGCCGGCCGACCTGCCGAAAATCCTGTCCTACGAGTCGAAGTGGGATCCCCATTCTCCCTACTGGACGACGATCCGGTACAAGGAGGCGAAACTGGACGAAGAGGCCTACCGCAAGCTGACGCACTTCTCCAGCCGCCTGTTCGAGAGGCTCGAATGCCGGGACTACGCGCGGTTCGATTTTCGCGCCGACAGCGACGGCACGATCAAGCTGCTCGAAGTCAACCCCAATCCGGGCTGGTGCTGGGACGGCAAGCTCAACCTGATGGCTGGCTTTGCCGGCATCGAGTACGCGCAGTTGCTCGAAATGATTCTGAACGCGGCGAGAGAGCGGGTCGGTCTATAGGCTTCCTACCAAAGGCCTTTTCGCTCGTCCGCCGCCGGCGTCCCCTGCGATGAGCCCGAATAACGCTTACCAGCAGCTCGAAAAACGCTTCCGGCGCATTCACCTGCTGAGGAGCATCGGCCATCTGCTGCGCTGGGACGGCGAGGTCATGATGCCGTCGGGCAGCAGCGGAATTCGCGCCGAGCAACTGTCGCTGCTGGAGACCGAAAGCAATTCCATCCTGCGTTCCAGGCAGACCGGAGTGCTGCTCGACCGTGCCGAGACCAGCGCGGGCACGCTGGATGGCTGGCAGCAGGCCAACCTTCGCGAAATGCGCCGGCTATGGGTGCATGCGAACGCCATTCCCAATCGTTTGGTCAACGCGTTTCACCGCGCGACCACCGAAGCGGACATGCATTGGCGTCGCGCGGTCGAGCAGGACGACTTCCGCGTACTCGCGCCGCACCTGGAGAAGGTGATTGCGGTGGTTCGTGAAAAGGGCAGGTTTGTCGGCGCTGCGCTGGGCTGTTCCGCCTACGATGCGCTGCTCGACGAGCACGATCCCGGCCGCACTACCGCCGACATCAATCGCGTCTTCCACGAACTGAGTAGCGAACTGCCGCACCTGATCGCAGCCATACTCGAGCGGCAGTCGGCGATGTCTCCGGTCGAGCCTGCGACGCCGGTCGCGGTCGCACGGCAGAAGGATCTGGGAAGAAGGGTCATGAAGGCCCTTGGTTTTCCATTTCACAAGGGCCGTCTCGACGAAAGTCTTCACCCCTTCACCGAAGGCACGGCTGAAGACATCCGGATCACCTCGCGTTTCGACAAGGACGACTTTCTCACCGGATTCATGGGCGTACTGCACGAAACCGGTCATGCCATGTACGACTATGGCTTGCCGCAAGCGTGGGCGACGCAGCCGGTGGGGCGTGACCGCGGCATGGCCATCCATGAAAGCCAGGCGCTGTTTCTGGAAATGATGATTGGCCGCAGCCGTTCGTTCATGAATTTTTGTGCGCCGATGATTGCCAGGACTTTCGGCACGCAAGGCGCAGGATGGTCGTCCGGTAATTTGTACCGCCTCGCAACACAGGTCAGGCGCAGTCTTGTCCGCATGGATGCCGATGAGGTGACCTATCCTCTGCATGTCATCCTGCGCTGCGAACTGGAGGAGGAGCTTTTCAGCGGCGTGCTGGAGGTAAGGCATTTGCCACAGGCGTGGAACGACAAGATGCGGCTGTACATCGGGGTGGCGCCCGGGGGCGACTCGAAGGGCTGCCTGCAGGATTCGCACTGGCCGCTCGGTTACTTCGGTTACTTCTCCACCTACCTGATGGGTATCGTCATTGCGGCGCAGTTATTTTCCGCTTTGCAACGTGACAATCCCGACGTCATGCGCCAGATCGAGCTGGGAAACTTCGCGCCGCTGTTTGACTGGCTCGATCGCAGCATATATTGCCAGGCGGCGAAACTGACCACGGAACAGTTACTGGAACGGGCTACCGGAGAGGATGCGAATTCGGCATATTTTCTTGCCTATGTTCGCGCCAAGTATCTGACAGCCTGAGACCCGGGGATGGATGGCTGGCCGCCAGGCTTGCTTGTCAGGTCGTCGCGCCGGCGTGCCTCGAGCTACCGCGAAGCAGTGTAGCTTTCGTAGTTGTAGCTGACGCTCGTGTCCTCGGTGTCGTGGGTCCGGTGTATTTTTCCGTCGGCGTCCTCGATGACGACGGTGGTTTCCTCACTGGAGTACAGGCGGTGCGGAATCAGCGTGTCGGGCTCGGCGATGATTTCCATGTTCTTGATGACGGAGATCTGCTTTAGCCGGACTTCATGTCCCAGCGCTTTTTCGAGAAAACGCTTCATCGCCAGACGAAAATTGTCGCCGGAAACCGTCGCGGTTTGCAGCAGCGTAACGCAACCCTGTTTTGAACTGTTGCACGACGCGAAGCCGGAAATCCGGCGCGACACGCTCATGACGAACGGCGTGTCGCCGAGCGGTGGCGAATAGTATGTCTCGTTGAAACGGTAGGTTTGCCCGGGCACGTAGGAACTGCCGACCCAGCCGCCGATGGTTTTGTTCCACTCATTGGTCGCCGAAGCCGCGAGGAACTTCTCGGTCAGGCCGGGCTTGAGCAGCGCGAGGATCCTGTCCTTCTGGTCCATTGCGTCGGCTGGCAGGCTGGAAACCAGAGCGTTCTCGATGCGGCGCTGATATGCCGGAAGGTTGGCCACGCGGATGAACTCTCCGTCGCGGCTGACAACGTAATCGGGAATCTCGGCGCCGAGCTGTCTTGCCAGTGCTCGGGTGTAGTCGTCCGCCACCGGCTGTTCCGCGCCGGTGCTCTGGCTCATGATGCGTGTGCTGACGACCAGTTCGTTTTCATCGCCCGGTTGTACCGTGGTCAGGTAGATTGCCTTGAGTTCGTGTGTCTGTCCCCGCGATACCGACTTCTGGCGGAAGTTGACCGCGGATTGAAGCGACTCCGGCCAGGCAAAACTGAGGGAAATCCGCCGTCTCGGCGGTCTCGAGTCCGGCGACTCACGGAAGCTGGCGATCACACGATCGAGTACTTTTCCTTCCTGCGGGTAATCGCTTGCGGCGGTCCAGCCAATCAGGTGATGCAGAGCGGCGCCACCCCTGATGACGGTGCTCACATAGGTCAGGCGTATGTCGCCGACGTCGCCGCTGACGACATGGCGGTACGCGGGTACCCCGTTGATCTCGAGTGATTGTTCGTCAGCGGGCGCCGAGTTCGGCAAACTGTCGACGAGTCCTTTTGCATAGCCGCGCGCGAATTCGGCGACTGTGGTCGCGGCGATTTCACCGGGAAGGTAAGAGTTGACCAACAGGAAGGTTTTGCTGTTGCCTTCGGCAACGCGGATGGCGGCATCACGCCCGAAGTCAGGCCGGACTGTCCACGTGGCGGGTATCGACAACTCCGATACGCCGTCGTCGGAGAATACGATCCTGGCAAGCGGTTCCTGTGCCGAGGTTCCGAATCCTTGCGACGGGGATGCGCAACCGGTAATCAGAACACATGCCAATGCGCAAGCGATCAGAGGGTGGCAGGCGGGCAACGGAGACGTCGCCGGTGTGACGAGTAATCGCATGGTGTGATTGCGGTCGTGTGAGGCAATATTCAGCAACCTCTGTGCCATTCGAATAGCGTTCGCCGTGGTGATTCGTGGCCGGCTTTCCGGCGTGCCGGTGAGCTTGCTGCGGGCTGCGAGCGGCAACGATGATGTGCGGGTTGGTGCCGCGCCGCCCCCGTTGCACCGGGGAGCGCGGCTCATGCAAGGCGCCGGCAGAAGGGGCGCCGGATTACGCGCCCGCAAAGCCGTGACGAACTGCTATTGCGACAGTCCCATCAATGTCTTGACGTGTATGCAGGCGCTGCGCGCCAGGGCGTTAAGGTCGTAGCCGCCTTCCAGGGTCGAGACAATGCGTCCGTCACACTGTTCATCGGCATGACTGACCAGTTGCGCGGTAACCCATTGGAAATCATCCTCGCTCCAGTTGAGGTCGGCGAGCGGGTCCAGGCGGTGGCCGTCGAAGCCGGCGGAAAGCAGCAGCAACTGCGGCTGGAAATCGCGTAATGCAGGAAGCCACGCATCGTTAACGGCTTGCCGCAAGGCGGTGCCATCGCTGCCGGCTTGCAGCGGGCAATGGATGACATTCGGCGCCGCCAGTGCCGGCTCGGGAAACGGGTAAAACGGATACTGATAGGCCGAACAGTAAAGCACCGAAGAATTGCGCGCGAAGATATCTTCGGTGCCGTTGCCGTGGTGAACGTCGAAGTCGAGAATGGCGACGCGTTCGAGTCCATGCCGGGCCAGTGCATGGGCGGCGCCGACGGCTACATTATTGAAAAAGCAGAATCCCGTCGCACGGGCACGCTCGGCATGGTGTCCGGGCGGGCGCACGGCGCAAAAGGCATTGCGTACCTCGCCGGACAGGACGAGATCGACCGCCTTGATCACGGCGCCTGCGGCGTGCAACGCTGCGTCGAGGCTGTGCGGGTTCATCGACGTGTCCGGGTCCAGGTGCACACTGCCCTGCCGGGGAGCCATTTCAAAGATTTCGTCAATGTATCGTTGCTGGTGCACGCGCGCGAGTTGTTGAACGGTCGCGGCCGGAACGTCGGCCTTGTGCAGGAAATCCGCCAGCCGTTGCGCGATCAGTTGATCTTCGATGACGCGAATGCGCGCCGGGCTCTCCGGATGGTATTGACCCATGTCATGCAGCAGAAATGACGGGTGTGTTAAATATGCCGTTTGCCGCATCAGTTGGCCCAGTCAGAAGGCAGGTGCGGCGTTGACGCCATGACCGGGCCGGCGATAGTCGCAAGGCCCGGACGGAAAGGGATGGTTGTCATGATTTTTTCGTACTTTCTTTTGTCGGCAGCGGTCAATATTGCCGTCAATCGATGCGCGCGGGAATTGGCTCGTGCGGCGAACACTGATTGTCGCATGCGGCAGCCGCAGCTTGCCGTGCCTGTCCGGATGTCTGGCGCGAAATGAAACATTACCTCAAGACCTTGTTCGAACCTTCGACGGTCGCCGTGTTCGGCGCGAGCGAGCGGGAAGGCTCGGTCGGGACGGTGGTCCTGCACAATCTGCTGGCGGATAAATTCAAAGGCCGGATCTTTCCCGTCAACCCCAGGCACGACGAGGTGCAGGGGCAGAGATGTTACCGAAGTATCGATGAAGTCGACGGCACCGTCGATCTGGCCGTTGTTGCCGCGCCCGCGCGTGTAGTTCCGGAGATTATCGAGCAATGCGGTCAGGCGGGCATCCGCAATGCCGTCATTCTCTCGGCCGGCTTCCGTGAAGTCGGTAGTGAGGGGCGCAAGCTCGAAGCGCAGGCGCTTTCCAGCGCGCGTCGCTATGGCTTGCGGTTTGTCGGCCCGAACTGTCTCGGTATCATGCGCCCGGACATCGGTTTCAACGC
>LJTS01000173.1 GCA_001304425.1 Betaproteobacteria bacterium SG8_40 | reverse complement strand
GGGTGCTTTCCGACGGCCACTTCTACCGGGTTGGCGGACATCAGCCGATGCACGCCAACGTGCGCGTCATCACCGCAACCCACCAGGATCTCGAAAAAAGAGTCAAGGAAGGACTGTTTCGCGAGGACCTGTTTCACCGGTTGAATGTCATTCGGCTGCGCTTGCCGCCACTGCGTGAGCGGCGCGAGGATATTCCGCTGCTGGTGCGCCATTTTCTGAAGAAATGCGCGCACGACCTAGGCGTTGAATCAAAGCGCCTGACAGACGACGCGATCAAGTATCTCGCTTCGCGGGACTGGCCGGGGAACGTGCGGCAGTTGGAAAACGTATGTCACTGGATTACGGTGATGGCCCCCGGCGTCACTGTCGACACGAAAGGCCTGCCGCCCGAGTTGCGCGAAGAAGCCGGCGACGCGGAAGGCGGCGACGACTGGGTCGCCGTGCTGGAGCGCGAGGCGGAGTCACGCCTCCGGCGCGGCGAGACCGGCATTCTCGACGACTTCAGCCGCAAGTTCGAACGCGCGATGATTTTGCGTGCACTCGCCCATACCGGTGGGCGCCGCATCGAAGCTTCACAGTTACTGGGAATGGGGCGCAACACATTGACGAGAAAAGTCCAGGAGCTTGGCATCGAAGAAGACGTCGCGAAGGAGAAATCGTGAGCAGTTCCGGCCCTGGCCGCGGCGCCGTGTTCGGTTGAAACACTTTTTCCACCTGCACCGCACGGCCCACGCCGCGCCGGAGCAATTGTCAGCAGGCTATCTCGGCAACCACCGGCGCATGGTCTGACGGCCGCTCGAGGGCACGCATGTCCTTGATGACGGAAACGTTCTGGCAGCGTTTCGCCAGAGCCGGCGACAACAGGATGTGGTCAATGCGCAACCCCATGCCGCGTTTGAACGCATTGAGCCGGTAATCCCACCAGGTGAATGATTTTTCCGGCTGATCGAACAACCGGAAACTGTCGACAAACCCCAGACCGATCAGCGACTGGAATGCTTCGCGTTCCGGCTCGCTGAAGAGCACCTTGCCTTCCCACGCTTTCGGGTCGTGTACATCGCGCGGTTCAGGGGCAATATTGAAATCGCCGACCACCACCGTCTCTGGATGACGCGCCAGGTCTTCAGCCAACCATGTGGAAAACGCCGCAAGCCAGTCGAGCTTGTAACGGTATTTGTCGGAATCAACGCTCTGCCCGTTGGGAACATAAGCGTCAACGACACGGATCGAGCCAATCGTTGCCGCGATCACCCGCTTCTGTTCGTCGGAATAACCGGGGATACCGCGAACGACATCTGCACAGGGTGTGCGGGAAACGATCGCGACGCCGTTGTAGGTTTTCTGCCCCGAAAATACCACCTGATATCCGGCCGCCTCTATCTCCTCGACCGGAAACTTCGGGTCGTCGAGCTTGGTTTCCTGCAAGCAAACGACATCAGGGACGTCCTCCCGCAACCAGCCGAGCAACTGCTCGAGGCGGACCTTCAGGGAATTCACGTTCCATGTGGCAATTTGCATGCATTCATCCCGTAGTTGTCAGACATCTCGTTGGATGAATTGTATTCGGTTTGGCTGCATGGCCATTTACGAGCATCGTAAAGAACCCTCGAGCCAGTTGACTGCAGAACCTGATATCGATCGTCATCCTCAATCAGCGACATGCGTAAACACACATCTGTGGTGCAAACCGGCCTCTGCTGAGCAGGACTGCTGAAACAGTTTGTCGGGGAAATTCGCGCCGTGTTTTCAGCGCATATGCATTCGAACACGGGCATGCATCGGGACTCGGGAATCGCGGTGAAATTGACGCAAGCCATCATGGCTGTCGCCAACCGGACACGCCGGGTCGACAACGTGGCGCCCCCCCGGCCGTCCTGCTTCAATCAACGCCGCGGATCGAACCTCGCTCCGACCGGAGCATTTCCTATCTGCCGCGCCACCACTGACTGGCGAGCCGGTACGCCTCGGCAATCTCCTCCGGCGCCATTTCCTTCTTGATCATTTGCAGGTTGCGGTGCGCGTTCCTGTTGCCCTCTGCCGAAGCGACAATCCACCAGAAGCACGCCTGCACGTCGTCACCCGGGACGCCTTCCATGCGATAGTACGCCGCTCCGAGATTGTTCTGCGCCTTGAGATCGCCCTGTTGGGCGGCTTTTTCGTACCAGTAGGCCGCCTGGGCGTCGTCTCGTGCGACGCCCTTACCCCTGCCATACATGACGCCAAGGCTGGACTGCGCAACCGCCAGTCCCTGCTCGGCGGCTTTCCGGTACCAGTACACGGCTTGCTCATCATCCTGGGGTACGTCCAGGCCGAACTCATAGGCCACAGCGAGGTTGAACTGTGCCGCCGCGTCACCAAACTCGGCGAACTCCTTCATCTGCGAAAGTGTGGTTGCGCGATCCTGCTGATCGAGGCCCGCGCGGGCATCGTCAAACGCATCGGCGCTCGCGCTGGCCGATGCGAGAAAGAGAGCAATGAAAGCGGTTGTTAAGCGACTCATGGGTGGTGAGCTTTCGACATATTCAGCCTGCCTGGTTTCTGAACCGCAAGCCTCCGTTCCCTTGTTCTCAGCAGGCACCCCTGCGCATCAGCGCAAACGCCGGTCGAGACGGTGACCGCGTAGCGCCGGCAAAGCGGACCAGTCCGGTCAGGCCGGACTCATCGCGAGGTACTTATCGCCAGCCCTTTCTCGAAAACCAGCCGCGAGCACGCTTGTTTTGAGTGATTTCCGATGGATCGCCCTGCTTCTTGCGCGATGATGACGGCCGCGCGACGATGTTCCTCTCGTTTGTCGTGAACTCTTCCCGCAAGAAAGCCTTACACAACTCGGAGCCTTCATCGTCGATTTCGACGATCTTTGCGCCGACCACCGAGTCGCCGAGGTGGACGACCTCAACCTTGCACTCGAGTACCCGTTCGGGCAGCAACTCGCAACTGAAACCGAGGATCTGCCCAATCGTGAAATGTTGTGTCGACAGGAGCAGGAAGCCGGTTTGGCTCATATCCTGAATCAAACACGTGTATTGCTGGGCAAGTTTCGTCAATGCGAGAGGGTCATCCTCCACAGTCAACACGCCTTTCCGCGTTACGGAAATCCTTCTGGCGGTTCGCAGCTCGGAGAAGTCCTGCTTGTGGGTTTGCGGTTCGCTCAAGAGTCGCTCTTCAGTCGGAAATGGAACATCGGTAACACACAGTTTGTGAATTCATCATAGTGCACAAACCGGGCCAAGATCCGCTCCGGCGCCTGTCTTTGGCCAACCGTCGCAGCGATGGGTACAAGCAATATTACGAATTACTGATTTTTAAGCAAAACGGCGGTGCCCGGCGACCCTGGCGAATCTTTCGGCGCACCCCGCGCAAATGCATCGGTCGCCCGCCTGCCGGACTGAAAAAACACCGAAAAACCTGCCGCTTGTGATGCCTGCGCTCAACCGATACACCACGGCAGAGGAGATGCCGCCGCTTATCGGTACATTATTACAAGTAGCGCCAACTCGCCCCACTGAAAGCAAGCGCCCGCGCCGATCCTATTCGATATATTCGACGTCGTCGTAATCGAGCCCGCCCTGATCGGCATCTCCGGTATCTGCGTCGCCGTTGTTGCTGGCCATTGTCTCCGGGACCGGCGGCACCACTGGCGTCACCTTTACCAGCGGATAGCTCGGATAGCCGGCGAAATCAAGGGCCCCATTCCATTGCTCTGCGTCAAACCCGCGAATGACCGACGAGCCGATCTTGACGACGGGCACTTCCCGCGCACCCGAGGTCAACGCCATCAACTCCTCCTGCACCTCGGCGCGATTGGCGTCCAGCAAGGTGTGCGGAACCCCCCTGCCGAGGAGCAGTTCACGCGCTGAATTGCAGTGCTGGCCACAATCGGTCACGTAAAGCGTCACCGGGAACCTGCTCACCGCGAGTTGCAATCGATACGGCAACACCTGCCCCGAGCTGTCGCCGTCATAGAGACGCGGGCGCTGAATGTTTCTCGCACTGGCAGGCGGAGCCTCATCGCCATAATGAACCTGTCCTGCCTCATCTTCCCAGCGATAGGTGTCCGCCGCCGCAGCGGCCACAGAGACCAGCGCAAAAACACACGTTACCAGCAGCCTCTCCATCATCATCCGTCTCTCCGATCAGGCGTGCTCAACGGCTGGCTCACCACTCATGCCGCTGTGCCGCAACAACGCATCAATACTCGGTTCGCGCCCCCTGAATGCCACAAACGACTCCAGTGCCGGACGGCTACCGCCCATGGCCAGTATTTCATCGCGGAACCGCGACCCGACATCGGCTTCGAGCACCCCGTGTTCTTCGAACTCGCTGTAGGCGTCCGCCGAGAGCACTTCCGCCCATTTATAGCTGTAGTAGCCTGCTGCGTAGCCGCCACCGAAAATGTGGGAAAAACCATTCGGAAACCGGTTGTATGACGGCGGGATCATCACCGCGACCTTGTTGCGGACTTCTTCGAGAACTTGCATCGGCGTAGCCGCCCCGTCCGGATCGTATTGGTGATGGATATTCATGTCGAACATGGAAAACTCGATCTGTCTCAGCGTTTGCATGCCGACCTGGAAATTCCTCGCCGCCAGCATCTTGTCGAACAATTCTCGCGGCAATGGCTCGGCCGTATCTACGTGCTGTGTCATTTCCTTGAGCACATTCCATTCCCAGCAGTAGTTCTCCATGAACTGGCTGGGAAGCTCGACGGCATCCCATTCGACGCCATTGATGCCGGAAACGCCGAGCACGTCTACCCGTGTCAGCAAATGATGCAGTCCATGCCCAAATTCGTGAAACAGCGTTATCACTTCGTCGTGCGTCAGCAACGCCGGTTTGTCGCCCACAGGAGACGAAAAATTACAGTTCAGGTAGGCAACCGGCGTCTGAAACCCGTCCTGCCTGCGACGCCGGGTAATGGCGTCGTCCATCCACGCGCCACCCCGTTTTGACGACCGGGCATGCAAGTCCATGTAAAAGCGGCCCAAAAGCTCCCCGCCGTGCTCGCGAATCGCGAAGAAACGCACATCCTCATGCCAGCGGGTCGCCTCCTCCTCGGATATTTCAATCCCGTAGAGCTTCTGTACGACGCCAAACATGCCCTCCAGCACTTTGGGTTCGGGAAAGTACTGCTTGATTTCCTGGTCGGAAAACGCATACCGCGCGACACGAAGTTTCTCCGAGGCATAGGCCACGTCCCAGCTTTCCAGCGGCGCGAGTCCGAGTTCATCTTTTGCGAAACTTCTCAGCTCATCGAGATCACGTTGCGCATAGGGTTTCGCCCTGCGAGCAAAGTCCGTCAGAAAGTCAAGCACTTGCCGTGGCGACTCCGCCATTTTTGGCTCCAGAGACAGCTGCGCGTAGTCTTCGTAGCCAAGTAACTGAGCCTGCCTGCGGCGCAACCTGAGAATCTCGACGATCAGCGGCGTGTTGTCATGCGCGGGGGGGCCGAACTCGGAGGCGCGCGTGACGAAAGCGCGGTACATGCGTTCGCGCAACGCGCGATTGTCCGCGTACTGCAATACGGGAAGATAGGACGGTGCGTGCAATGTGAACTTCCAGCCGTCCTTGTTCTCGTTCTGCGCCGCTGTCCGGGCCGCCTCGACAGCATCGGGCGGCAGTCCAGACAGATCGTTCTTGTCGGTGATGAGCAGTTCGAACGCGTTTGTTTCGTCGAGCACGTTGTCGTTGAATCGCGAGGAAAGCTTTGCAAGTTCCTGCGCGTTCTTCCCGAACTCCTCTTTATCGCGGGGCGCCAGGTCAGCCCCACCGAGCCTGAAATCCCGCAGTTCATTCTCGACAAATTTTCGCTGCGCGCCGCTGAGCGCGGGAAATCCCGCCGATGCCCTGAGCGCCTTGTAGCGACGGAACAGCGATTCGTTCTGCGCAAGCTCGGTGAACAGTTGCGTTACTTTCGGCAAGGTCTCGTTGTAGACCTCGCGAAGCTGCGCCGAATTCATCACCGCGTTCAGATGCGCCACCTGGCCCCAGGCCCGGCGCAACCGTTCGATGGCGTCATCGAGCGGCGTCACGAACGTGTCCCAGGTCGGTTCGCTTTCGTCGCTGGTGACTTGCTTGGTGACCGCGCGCACTTCGGCGAGCAACTGGGCGATGGCTGGAGCAACAAACTCCGGTTTGAACTCGGCGAAGCGGGGTAAGCCGGAAAAATCAAGTAATGGATTCATCATCAACAATCAGAACAAGGTGAATGCGAAAAAACACAATGGGGTCCGAATGGGGCACGGTTCACGTGTGCAGGGTA
>LJTS01000172.1 GCA_001304425.1 Betaproteobacteria bacterium SG8_40 | reverse complement strand
GTGCCCGTGCAGGCGCAAGGCGGGCAAGCCGAACAAGAAGCCGGCGACAAAGCAGACGATGCCGGCTGCGGGAATCGTCGCCCAGTAAGGTACGCCCCACTGATCCATCAGCACGGCCGCAACATAGGCACCGATCGCGTAGAAGGCGCCATGACCGAGTGATATCTGGCCGTTGAAGCCGGTGAGCATGTTCAGCCCGAGCAACACGATGGCGTAGACCAGCACCAGATTGAACTGGAACACGCGGTAACTGCTGAGTACGAAAGGCAGCAGGCAGGCAGCGATCACGACAATCGCAACCAGTATCCAGCGCATCCGGTTTGCATGCATTCCGTGCATCAGACCCTCGTCACGAAAGACCGCCCGAACAGGCCAGTCGGTTTGAAGATCAGCACGCCGATGATCACCAGCAACGCAACTGTCAATTTCAGTTCAGTGCCAACGACATATGCCCCCATCAGATTTTCCAGCACCCCGACGATCAACCCGCCGACTACGGCGCCAAACGGATTGTCGATGCCCCCCATCAGTGCTGCCGCAATGCCGTAGAGCAATATGCCCGACATCATGTTCGGGTCGAGGTAAACGATGGGCGCAACCATCATCCCGGCAATCGCGCCGATCGCTGCCGCAAGCCCCCATCCAAGCGCCAGCATCCAGCCGACGCGAATACCGGAGAGTCGGCTGGAAACGGCATTTTCGGCGGTCGCGCGCATTGCCAGTCCCAGCGAGGTAAAGCGGAAGAACAGAAACAGCAGGAGAAGGACGAACAGCGTAATGCCGACCACCCCGGCCTCATGCGAGGAGATATACGGGCCGAACAGCGGTTGCTCCGGAAACGGACTCGGAAACACCTTGATGGTGTAGCTGAATATCCACCCGGTGATGCTGTTCAATATCACCAGCAGCGCGATGAAGACGACGACCAGCGTCAGCACCGGGGCATCGGCAACACGCCGGACGATGACGCGCTCGATAATCATGCCGATGAAGAACGATGCGACAACCGTCAACCCGAACGCGGCCCAGTAGGGCACGCCCGCATTGATCATTGCCCACGCCAGGTAAGTCGAGAACATCGCCATTTCGCCCTGCGCGAAATTGATGTGGTGCGTCGACTGGTAGATCATCACCAGTGCCAGCGCGAGGCTGGCATAGATGGCGCCATTGGCGAGACCCGAAAAAACCTGATGCAGGAATGCTTCCATCGCTAATATCCGAGGTATGAACGCCTGACCGACTCGGCTTGACGCAACTCGTCGGCGGGACCGGACATGACGACCGTTCCCGTTTCGAGCAGATACGCCGTGTCGGCAAGTTCGAGGGCGAGGCTGGCGTTCTGTTCGACCAGCAGTATCGCCACCTTCTGCTCCTTGTTGATGGCGCGCATGATGCGAAAAATGTCCTGCACCACCAGCGGCGCGAGGCCAAATGACGGTTCGTCGAGCAACAGCAGGCGCGGGCGCAGCATCAGTGCACGTGAAATCGCCAGCATCTGCTGCTCGCCACCCGAAAGAGTGCCGGCCTGTTGATTCCGTCTTTCCTTCAGCCTCGGAAAGTAGCCGTAAACCCGCTCGAAGTCTTCGGCCACACCGGCCTTGTCGCGCCGCGTCATCGCGCCGACGCGAAGGTTCTCCTCGGTGGTCAGGTTCAGGAAGGTGCCACGGCCGTCCGGCACATGACCAATGCCCAGTCGCACAATCGATTCGGTCGCCTTGCCATTGAGCGTTTGTGCCGAGAAAGCAATCTTGCCGCTCGACACCCGCAGCATGCCGCACAGGGCACGCAAGACACTCGTCTTCCCCGCGCCGTTGGCGCCGAGAATCGTCGTGATGCCACCTTCTTCGACTGCAAACGACACCGCATGCAGTATATCGGTCGCGCCGTAACCGCCCGTTAGTTCCGTGACCTCAAGCAGCGGCATCAGTCCGCCTTGCCCAGGTAGGCACTGATGACATCCGCGTTCTGCCGGACCTCGTCAGGCGTTCCATCGGCAATCTTGCGCCCGAAATCGAGCACGAATACCCGGTCGGAAACCCGCATCACCAGATTCATGTGATGCTCGACCAGCAGAACCGTAAGCGACAGTTCCTTGTGTATGCGCTGGACGAGCTCGATGAAAGTCTCGACTTCGCTGTGATTGAGACCGGCTGCCGGCTCGTCGAGTAACAGCAGTGAAGGTTGCGCCGCCAGTGCGCGGCCGAGTTCAACGCGTTTTTGCGTACCGAACGGCAGGTCTCCTGCCGCAACATCGGCCACTGGCCCCAGCTCCAGCAAGTCAATCAGACGGCGCGCGTGATCGCCAATCCGCGGTTCCTCGCGACGAACCAGGGGCAGGCGCAAGGCATTTGCGAGAAACCCCCCACGGCTTCGGCAATGCGCGCCGACCATGATGTTGTCGCGAACGCTCATCGTTCTGAACAACGCCAGGTTCTGGAATGTGCGGCCGATTCCCAACTGCGCGATCCGGTACCGCTGGACGCTGGCGAGATCCGAGCCGTCAAACTCGATAGAACCCTGTTGCCAGTCGTACAGGCGCGACAGACAGTTGAACAGGGTTGTCTTGCCTGCACCGTTGGGTCCGATCAACCCGGCGATCTCCCCGCGGCGAACGTCGAACGAAACGTCGTCGAGTGCGACGATACCGCCAAAGCGCACGGTAATGCCCGACACCCGCAATAACGCCGAGCCGGCTTGCTGCGCTGCGTTCATGGCGGGAATGGCGGCGGTGCCGGCCTCGTTCATCGTCATGTCCTGGCCGCCCCGCACGGTGCCTCACACCGTGGCGGCGGATCGCCTCCTCGTTATTGTGTTCTTGTCAACTTCCTCGTGGCGATACTGACACGATCGACGCAACCGGTAAAGGCGGGCACTCCATTAATTTCGAACCGGCACGCGGCTGCCTTCATGCAGTGCCGGTATGTATCGCGATTGCGCCCGGGCAGCGCACCGGTCCGGCGCGCCGCGAACGGGAAAACCCCGGCACTTGCCGGGCATCCGTGCGGCAAGATCGCGCCAGCGTTCCCTCACGGAACCGTATTTCAGTGCCTGACTCGAGAAAAGTCACAAGCCCGCCGGCTGCCAGCGCCGCCAACCCGATGGTGGCACCGGCTCTTCTTTCTGCATCGCAACAGAAACGATACGCAGCTTGCATTCCTCTGACGCCGATACCATTCGAGGCACCGGTCATGACCGCGGTGCGGGCACCCGATCCAGCTTCGATATCGGACCTGGGCTGCAGGCATTGCGGGCAAGCTGCTGCCCCGGACGGTTTTCGCCTGGCACCTATAGTGGCATCGCGACAATGCTGTTAGAGTCCACAAGCCGGGCTGGAAATACAACGACAAAGGGCCACCGGATTGGCCCATTGCTCCCCCGGCCCGAAACCAATTGCCGGCGCCGGTTGCCTGGCGCGCCGGAGCAGACAACCGGCACCAAATACCCGCGGCAATCGCCAACCAAAAATGCAAGGAGGAGGAAGACAGATGAAACTCTATTTCGATCCGATTACCGTCAACTGCCGCAAGGTACTTGCCGGCTTCAAGCTCATGGGCACGAAGTACGACGAGGAAAAAGTCGATTATTTCACCGGCCAGTTCAAGAGCCCCGAGTACACGGCAATCAACCCCAACCAGTCACTGCCGGCAATCGACGATGACGGTTTCATCGTCTGGGAATCGAATGCGATTCTGCAGTACGCCGCCGACAAGGATGGCAAGGACAAGTTCTACCCGAAGGACCTGAAAACGCGCACCGACATCAATCGCTGGCTGCTGTGGGAAGCGAACCAGTGGTTCCCGAGCTGCTACACGTTTCTGGTCGAGAATGTGGTCAAGCCCCTGCTGGAACAAAAACCCGATCAGAAAATCCTCGAGGCCGCCGCACCGAAATTTCACCAGCTTGCGGACATCATTGACAAGGCGGTGGAGAAGCATCCCTTCCTGTGCGGTGACAAAATCACGATTGCGGACATCGCCGTCGCCGCGCCAATGCATCTTCACAAATGGCAGAAGCTGCCGCTGGACCAGCACCCCAATCTTGTCGCGTGGATCAAGCGGGTGGAAGACCTGCCGTGCTGGAAGGAAACCGACGCCGCCACGCTGCTCGGATTGAGTTAAGGCAGGACTGAGAAAACGGTCCGAAAAGACCTGCCGGGCGAATCCTGAAGGTTCGCCCGGCAACCCGCCTTTAGCAGGCTGTTGAAAAGCGTCGCGAGCGGCCTTCAGCCGGGTGCGCACTGTTTGGAAAGAACCGGAGCGCAGGAACCGGAGTGTACACGGGCAGTACATGAGGATTCCGAGCACCGGTTTCAATCAATACGGGAGCAAGCCCGGATCAAGGCCGCGCAGTAGCTTTTCAACAGCCTGCTAGCCGCGCTCCATCCCGTCGGAAACGACATACCCGCCGTCCACCGCGATACACATCCCCGTCACGTGGTTCGACGCCTCTGACACCAGGTAGATACAGGTTCCGACCAGATCCTTCGTCTCGCCCAGACGTCCGCTCGGCGTGCGCCGGATCAGCGCCCGTTCCATCGGCGAGCCGCCGATGTCGGCCGTCATTTCGGTCAGGAAGAAACCCGGAGCGATTGCATTGACCTGGATGCCATACTCCGCGAGTTCGACCGCGTTCACCTTGGTCAGGCCAATGACCGCGTGTTTCGACGCCGTGTAAGCAACCTGCAAGCCCTTGCTCGGCGCCGTGAGTCCGTATACCGAGGAAATGTTGACGATCTTCCCTCCGCCCTGTTCCTTCATCAGGCGGGCCGCATGTTTGGTGCAAAGAAACGCGCCGGTGACATTGACCGCCATCACGTGATCCCAGGCCGATCTGTCGAGTTCCATCACCGATTTCTTGTTTACCGCACCGGCATTGTTGATCAGGATGTCGAGCCTTTTGTAACGCCCGGCAACGCCGGCAATCGCTTTTTCAACCGACTGTTCGTCGCTGACGTCCAACTCAAAAGCCGAAGCCTCCGGACCCAGTTGTTCCAGCACCTCTGCATTGCGCTCGGCGCGCCGCGCGCCGATTGCCACCTTTGCTCCGGCGTCGCGTAACGCCAGCGCCAGTTCGCGCCCGATGCCGCTGTTTGCGCCGGTAACCAGCGCAACCTTTCCTTCGAGTGAAAAAATTCCATTGGGCATTATTCTTTATCTCCTGTTAATCGACCCGGCGACGGGTTCGGCACATTGCGTCGTGCAACACTTTGCTTGCATGTAATCGCGAGTCAGAACGACCGCGGTAGCCCGAGAACGTGCTCGGCGATGTAGGACAGAATCAGGTTGGTGGAAACCGGCGCCACCTGATACAGCCGCGTTTCGCGAAACTTGCGCTCGATGTCGTACTCGGCGGCGAAACCGAAACCGCCATGCGACTGCAAGCAGACATTGGCTGCTTCCCACGACGCTTTCGCCGCCAGGTACTTCGCCATGTTGGCCTCGGCACCGCACGGCTGGTTCGCGTCAAACAGGCGGCAGGCCTTCCAGCGCATCAGGTCCGCCGCCTCGACCTCGATATGCGACTCGGCAATCGGGAACTGCACCCCCTGGTTCTGACCGATCGGCCTTTCGAACACGACGCGGTCCTTTACATACCTGGATGCACGATCGACAAACCAGTGGCCGTCACCGATACACTCGGCGGCAATTAGCGTGCGCTCGGCGTTGAGTCCGTCGAGGATGTAGCGAAATCCCTTGCCTTCTTCGCCGATCAGATTCTGCGCAGGAATCTCGAGATCATCAAAAAAAAGCTCGTTGGTTTCATGGTTGACCATGTTGGGAATCGGCCGGATCGTCATGCCGGACTTCACCGCGTCGCGCAAATCAACGATGAAGATTGACATGCCCTCGGACTTTTTCTTCACCTCGGCGAGCGGCGTCGTGCGCGCCAGCAGGATCATCAGATCCGAGTGCTGCACGCGCGAGATCCAAACCTTCTGGCCGTTGACGACGTAACGGTCGCCCTTCCTGACTGCGACGGTCTTGATTCTGGTGGTGTCTGTGCCCGTCGTCGGCTCGGTCACACCCATTGACTGCAAGCGCAGCTCGCCACTCGCGATCCTCGGCAGATAATGCCGCTTCTGTTCATCCGAGCCATGCCTGAGCAAGGTGCCCATGTTGTACATCTGTCCGTGGCAGGCGCCGGCGTTGCCGCCCGAGCGGTTGATTTCCTCCATGATCACCGAGGCTTCGGCGAGGCCAAGACCCGAGCCGCCGAACTCCTGCGGAATCATGGCCGCCAGCCAGCCCGCTTCGGTGAGCGCGTTGACGAACGCCTCCG
>LJTS01000171.1 GCA_001304425.1 Betaproteobacteria bacterium SG8_40 | reverse complement strand
CGAATCAGGCCTTTCGGATACCCCATCTTGCCCATGACCTGGTTGCAGCCGTCGATGCAGGCGGCGCAGCCGATACACTCGTACTGCAGGCCGTTGCGGATGTCGATGCCGGTCGGGCAAACCTGCACGCAGATACCACAATCGACGCAGTCCCCGAGCCCTTTGGCCTTGTGATCGGCGCTCTTCGCTCGCGCACCGCGTGGCTCGCCACGGTCGTTGTCGTAGGTGATGATCAGCGTATCGCGGTCGAACATGACGCTCTGGAACCGCGCGTAGGGACACATGTATTTGCACACCTGCTCACGCATCCAGCCGGCGTTACCGTACGTGGCAAATCCGTAGAAGAATACCCAGAAAGTCTCCCAGGGTCCCAGCGACCACTGCATGACCTTGGCCGCGAGGTCGGCGATTGGAGTGAAGTAACCGACAAAGGTAAATCCCGTCCACAAGGCCAGCGCAATCCATGCTCCATGCTTGGCAGCCTTCAAGGCCAATTTGCGCCCCGACAGCGGTCCCTTGTCGAGTTTCATGCGCTTCATGCGATCGCCTTCGATCTTGCGCTCGATCCACATGAATATCTCGGTATAGACAGTCTGGGGGCAGGCGTAGCCGCACCAGAGGCGCCCGCCGACCGCGGTAAACAGAAACAGCGAGTAAGCGGAAATGATCAGCAACACCGTCAGATAAACGATGTCCTGCGGCCAGAATACCAGCCCGAAGATATAGAACTTGCGGTGAACGAGGTCGAACAACACCGCCTGGCGGTCATTCCACGTCAGCCATGGCAGCCCGTAGAAGACCAGTTGCGTGGCCCAGACCGCAACCCAGCGCCACAAGGCAAACACGCCCGTGACGGCGCGCGGATAGATTTTCTTGCGAACCTCGTAGAGCGCCTGCTCGACTGGCTCGGCCGCAGCAGCGCCCTGTGACCTCTCGGACGCGCTCATTCAGACCGCGTCGTCAGCAGTGATTGCGCCGTGCGCACAAGTCAGAGCGGGAGGCCCTGCACGAGCCCCCGCTTCAACGTTGAACCCCGTCATTGGTTCGATAGCGACCACACGTAAGCCGACAGAATGTGGACCTTGTCATCCCCGAGGAACTCGCCCCAGGCCGGCATCACGCCGTTGCGCCCCTGGGTGATGGTTTCGATGATCGTCGACTCGCCGCGTCCATACAGCCACGCGTCATCGGTCAGGTTGGGCGCCCCCAGCATCTTGTTGCCGGTGCCGTCGGCGCCGTGACAGACGGCACAGTTTGTCTGAAACAGCTCTGCGCCGCGCGTCTTGCGCAGATTGTCGTGCGTCATTCCCGACAGGGACATCACGTAGTGCGCTACATCCTTTACGCCCTCACCGGGCAAGGCAGCTGCCATCGGCGGCATGATGCCATTGCGGCCGTTAAGCAGCGTCGCCTTTATCGTCTCCGGCTCGCCGCCGTATTGCCAGGCGTTGTCGGCAAGATTCGGGAAGCCGCGGCTTCCCCTGGCGTCCGAGGCGTGGCATTGCGCGCAATAGTTCAGGTACAGGTTCTCGCCGATCCGCCGTGCCGCCGGGTCTGCCGCGACTTCGCGGATGTCCATCGCCGCATACTTCGCGAACAGCGGCCCGAAATTGTCCTCTGCAGCCGCCATCTCCTTTTCGTACTGCCCCGTCGAACTCCACTTGAGCGTGCCGTCGAAACTGCCAAGACCCGGATACAGCGCAAGATAGCCGAGCGAAAAGACGATGGTGATGTAGAACAGCCAGCGCCACCAGTTAGGCAACGGGTTGTTGAACTCCTGCAGGTCTTCGTCCCAGACGTGCCCCATCGTCCCGGGCTTTTCCCCGGGTGCCAGTTTGCGCGTAGTGAGCTTCCAGAGAAAGACTGCGCAAGCGAGGATACTGACGACCGTAATGACCGAGATGTACCAGTTCCAGAAATCGTTTGTGAAGTCGCTCACTTTTCCTTCCTTTCGGTTCTTGTTTTGCGAGGCAAGTCTTCATCTTCGGTGAAGGGCAATCGCGCCGCTTCGTCAAACGCCTCCTTGCGTCGGTGGCTGTACGCCCAGACGACGATGCCGATGAAGGCGATGAAGGCCACTACCGTCACCGCCGAACGCAGATCGTTTATCAGGTCCATGCCCTCACCTCGATTTCATCGCGGTGCCGAGCACCTGCAGGTAAGCAATCAACGCTTCCATCTCGGTCTTGCCGTTCGTTGCCGCGGAAGCGCCTTCGATGTCCCCGTCGCTGTACGGCACCCCGACCGTTCGCAAGGCCGCCATTTTCTTCGGCGTCATTGCCGAGTCGATCTTGCGCTCGGCAAGCCACGGATAGCCGGGCATGTTCGACTCCGGCACCACGTCCCTCGGCTGGATCAGATGCAGACGGTGCCAGTCATCGCTATATCGTCCCCCCACCCGAATGAGGTCCGGACCCGTGCGCTTGCTGCCCCACTGGAACGGATGGTCGTAGACGTACTCTCCCGCCACCGAATAGTGGCCATAGCGCTCCGTTTCTGCGCGGAACGGACGAACCATCTGCGAGTGGCAGTTGTAGCAGCCTTCCCGTATGTATACGTCGCGCCCCTCGAGTTGCAGAGGCGTGTAAGGGTTCAGGCCTGCCACCGGTTCGGTTGTCGAACGCTGGAAGAACAGCGGCACGATTTCAACCAGGCCACCAACTGCAACCACCAGAATTACCAGAATCACCAACAGCGGGACGTTTTTTTCGATCTTTTCGTGAAATGTTTGATTAGCCATTACGTTGCTCCATTGTTTCCCGCTGCACTCAGGCGTGGGCAGCGGCAGGCGACACCACTGGCGCATCCACCGCCTTGGCTCCTACCACCGTCTTCCACACGTTGTAGACCATGATCAACATGCCGGAGAAGAACATCAGGCCACCGAGCAGTCTGATCGTGTAGAACGGGAAAGTGGCTTTCACGCTCTCGACGAAGGTGTATGTCAGCGTTCCGTCAGGATTGACCGCACGCCACATCAGCCCCTGCATCACCCCGGCGATCCACATCGCCGCGATATAGAGCACGACGCCTAGCGTTGCAATCCAGAAATGGGTGGTAATCAATCGCACGCTGTACATCTGTGTCTTGCCGAACAAACGCGGAATCATGTAATACAGCGCGCCGATCGAAATGAACGCGACCCAGCCGAGCGCACCAGAATGTACGTGGCCGATGGTCCAGTCTGTGTAATGTGACAGCGAATTGACGGTCTTGATCGACATCATCGGGCCTTCGAAGGTCGACATGCCGTAGAAAGACAACGAAACGATCAGGAACTTCAGAATCGGATCAGTGCGCAGCTTATGCCAGGCGCCCGACAGGGTCATGATCCCGTTGATCATCCCGCCCCAGGACGGTGCCAGCAAGATCAGCGAAAACACCATGCCGATCGATTGTGCCCAGTCAGGCAACGCCGTGTAATGCAGGTGATGGGGACCGGCCCACATGTAAGTGAAGATCAGCGCCCAGAAATGCACGACGGACAACCGGTAACTGAAAACCGGGCGTTCGGCCTGCTTCGGCACGAAGTAGTACATGATCCCCAGAAAACCGGCGGTCAGGAAGAAACCCACCGCGTTATGCCCGTACCACCACTGCACCATCGCGTCCTGCACGCCCGCATAAGCGGAATACGACTTCCAGAAGCTCACGGGAATTGCGGCGCTGTTCACCAGATGCAACAGCGCGACCGTCAGGATGAACGCTCCGAAGAACCAGTTGGCAACATATATGTGCGAAACCCGCCGTTTCACCAACGTTCCGAAGAACACGACCGCGTATGCCACCCATACGAGGGTGATGAGCACGTCGATCGGCCATTCGAGTTCGGCGTATTCCTTACTGGTGGTGATCCCCAAAGGCAGCGTGACCGCGGCCAGAACAATGACCGCCTGCCATCCCCAGAAGGTGAATGCCGCGAGCTTGTCGGAGAACAGCCGCGTATGACAGGTTCGCTGGACGACGTAATACGACGTCGCAAACAACGCCGATCCGCCAAAAGCGAAAATGACTGCGTTGGTGTGCAGGGGTCGCAAGCGGCCATAGGAAAGCCACGAGATCCCATAAGTCAGATCGGGGAACATTAGCTGGGCCGCGATAATGACGCCTACCAGCATGCCTACTACGCCCCAGACCACGGTCATGATCGAGAACTGCCGGACGATCCGGTAGTTATATGTCGTTTCTTGTTGCACGCTGTCTCCCTGAGCTTTGCGAAACGTCGTCCCTTACCCCGAAACGGCCAAAGAGCCTGCGAGGCGGGTCCATTTTTTTCAACAAATCACACTTGTTGCCGACAAATCAAGACTTTCGGGCAAAAAAAGCCCGCACGAATCGTAACGGCAGCCCAGATTGGTCCGATTGACATAGATCAAACCGCCGGGCACGGGTACCGGACTGCCGCGACGGGCGAGCGCGACTGATGCCGCATGCCTGTTGTGTACGCCGGATCGCAGGACGACGCCATTCAACCCTGGTGGCGAACCAGGCCGGCACGGATTGAGACTGTTCCCTGACCTGAATCAAGACCGGCGGGCGCTCACGGCGCCAATCTCGCGCTGATCATTCATCAACGGGAGAGGCCCCGGTGGGCGCTGCCACGACGGGATTGATGCATCGGGAAACGGCCGGTCGACTGACGGGAAAAAGGCCGCGAGAAATGACGGGCATGCTTGCCGGACCGCGTCATGTCTTGTCACGCGGGCGTCTGGCTGCGGTGTGCACGGGCCAGGAGTCGGCCTGCCGCATGCCGCCAGGACCGGTTACGTCCATGTATCGTGTATTGGTACCGGCATGACTCGCGTGCTGGCAATCAACGGTTCCTATCGGGACGATGGCATCACCGACCAGATCGTCGAGACGATGGCACAGGCCGTCGCGGCCGCCGGCGGTGAAATCGAAGTCGTCCAGCTTCGCAATTATCCGATCGAGTTCTGTCTCAACTGCCGCGAATGTACCCAGCATCCCGGTACAGCTCCCGGACAATGCGTGCACAGTGACGGAATGGCGGCCCTGATCGACAAGATCGAGTTCGCCGATGCCTATATTCTTGCGTCTCCCACCAACTTCAGCTCCGTGACCGCCGTGTTCAAACGGTTCATGGAACGGTTGGTCGTCTATGCCTATTGGCCGTGGGGAACGGCCACACCGAAGTTCCGCAAGGCCGGGCTGCCGCTCAAGAAAGCGGTCCTCGTGACCTCCAGTGCCGCGCCCGGCATCCTTGGCCGGTGGATGTTCGCCACACGCGGGCAGCTCAACATGACAGCCAGGACAATCGGCGCTGCCGCCATAGGCACCATCTACCCCGGCCTGATTGCGAAGGACCGGCACACCCGGTTGCCGGACAAACTGAAAGCCAGGGCAACGGCGCTGGCGAACCGGCTGGTTCGCAATCAAGGCTGAAGCGCGAATGCGTGTTCAGCCCGGCAGGAAGAAAAACGGATCTCGCGTCAGCGCAGTACCGATCATGTAGGCGAACAAACCGAGCGCGGCCAGCAGCGCGATGCTTCTGGTGCGGCGTGTGCGGCCGCGCTTGAGCGCAAACGAACCGAAGACAATGTAACCGGCGAGGGCGATCAGCTTGGCACCGAGCCATGGGGTGGCGAAAGGGTTTAGCTGCAGCCGGACCAGCAGTCCCAGCGCGGCTGCCAGCAGCACGGTATCCACGACGTGCGGCGTGATCCGTACCCAGGAATGCTGCAGCAGTGCCGAGCCGCGAAGCATCCATACGCCGCGCAGCAAAAAGAATATGCCGCTTAGCGCGACCGCACTGACATGCAGTCCCTTCAATACCAGATAGCCGTTCACTGCAGCACGTCCAGCGGTGCATCACGTGGCGGCGGATCTGCTGCAACAAACGCACCGCTGGCCACATCGAGGACCAGTACCCGGCCATCCTCGATCAGATAATGCCAGCCGTGCAGAAACAGCCGTCCCGCTTCCACACCCTGTGCGACCATTGGATATCCCATCAGGCGCTCGAGCTGCAACACGATCGATCGCTGCTCGGTTCGCCGCAGTGCTTCCTCGGAAACGCTCACTGGCAGCACTGCATCGCGCGCCAGCTCGAGCCAATGGTTCATGTGCGGCGTTTCAGGCGATCCATCGTCGTAGAGTGCACGTATCGCGCCGCAATGACTATGTCCGCATACCACGATATGTTTAACACCGAGTCGCAGCACCGCAAACTCGATTGCCGCCCCCGTTCCGTGATATCCCAACCCGGTGTCGTGGGGCGGCACCAGATTGCCGACATTGCGCTCGATGAACAATTCGCCGGGG
>LJTS01000170.1 GCA_001304425.1 Betaproteobacteria bacterium SG8_40 | reverse complement strand
TGCCGGGTCGACGTCTACGGCCGTTGCAGCCGTGCTCAATCATCATCGAGCCGAATCGGGACGTATATCGCGCCCTGTCCGCGGCGCACCAGGAGCGCAACGCTACGCGCCTTCTGGTACTCGTTCATCAGTTGCTTGAACTGTTCTACCGATTCGACATCGTTGTTGTTGAGGGCGAGAACGACATCTCCGCGCCTCAGGCCAGCACGGGCGCCCGGACCGTCGACTTTCTCGACCTTCACTCCGCCATCGATACCGAGTTGCTCCCGTTCGCGTGCTGAAAGGTCAGACACTGTCAGGCCCAGCCTGGCAATGATGTTACCGCCCTGGTCTGATGGCGCTGGCTGCGGCCGGCTGCCCGTCTGGTCATCCGAAATTTCGCCGACCGTGATCGTGATGTTCTTGTCCTTGCCCTTGCGCCAGACTTTGACGACAACCTTCGAACCCGGTTTGGTCTGTCCGACAATACGCGGCAAATCGCCAGAGCTATCCACCCGGATTCCGTCGAACTCGAGGATGACGTCGGACGCTTCGATGCCCGCTCTGTCCGCCGGTCCGCCCTTCTCCACGGAATTCACCAGCGCGCCTTGCGCCCTGGCCAGGCCGAAGGATTCGGCCAGTTCCTTGGTTACTTCCTGGATAACGACGCCAATGCGGCCGCGCTGAACCCGTCCGGAGGTACGCAACTGGTCGGCAATGTCCATCGCCACGTTAATCGGGATGGCGAACGACAAGCCCATGAAGCCACCGGTGCGGCTGTAAATCTGCGAGTTGATGCCGACTACCTCGCCTTTCATGTTGAACAGCGGCCCGCCGGAATTGCCGGGATTGATCGCCACGTCGGTCTGGATGAACGGCACATAGTTTTCCTGCGGCAAGGACCTGCCCTTGGCACTGACGATGCCCGCCGTGACCGTGTTCTCGAATCCGAATGGCGAACCGATTGCCAGAACCCACTCTCCTACCCTGAGCGCCTCGGGGTTGCCAATCGTGACATGGGGCAGACCAGTGGCTTCGATCTTGATCACGGCGACGTCCGTTCGCTTGTCGAACCCGACCAGTTCTGCCTTGAATTCGCGCTTGTCGCTGAGTTTGACGGTAATGTCGTCGGCCGCAGCAACGACGTGCGAATTGGTCAGGATGAATCCGTCGGCGCTGATGATGAACCCGGACCCGAGTGACTGCGACTCATATTCGCGCGGGCCCTCGGGAGGACCGAAGCGGCGAAAGAAATCATAGAAAGGATCGTCCTCCGGAACCGGAATCCGCGGCGCGTTTTCGACGGTCTGGCTGGTGCTCACGTTCACTACTGCGGCACCCTGTTTCTCGACCAGGGTGGTGAAGTCCGGCAGGGCTTGCGCCAGTGCCAGCACCGGTGACAGCAGAACCACGATCGAAAGCAGCAATCTCGTCATCTGTTTCCTCATTCTTGTGACAACGCGGAATCGCCGTGCGGCCGCGCCTTGTTATCGTTTTTCGAAGACTACGGAGTTCCCGATTTGCATTACGGTCACTGCTGGCGTCTCACCCAGTACCGTTACGAGATTGTCGCCGACGGCACGGCGATAGATATTGATCGCCCCTTGGCGGCTCAATCCTTCGTTCACGCTCCGTCCCGGCATCGATTCGATGAAAATGGACACTGCTGCCATACCGTCCGAATACACCATGTGCGTGACAACGCGCCCGCCCTGCTTGGTGCGCCGCATATCCATGATCTTGCGAAAGCCAGGCGGAAAGTCGCGCACCGTCCAGCCGGTTTCGACCTCGCTCAACATCGACTGGGCAAATCTGTCGAGCCGCCACTCGGGAATATTAGCCTTATAACTGGGGTTGACCATTTCCCTCGTCACTCCGGAGCCGATGTTCAGCTGGGTGAAGGCGAACTGTTCGACGACCTGCCGGGCTTCGTTGAGGGTGCGCGCCTTCAACAACAGGCCGGTATTCGTTTCAGCCCAGAGCTTGTGCCCGTAGCGCATGGCGTCATTGGGCTGGAGTATCACGACCTGTGCCTCGAACCCGGCGACACGTTCCGTGCGGCCCTTGCGAACCGAATAATACTGTGCAATCGAACTCAACTGCTCCGGCACCAGTGCGGGGAAACTGCGCTTTGCGATGCGTTGCTGGCTGCGCACGATCTTGGCATCAGGGTAAAAACACAAGACCTCGTCGTTGTTGCGGATGATCTCGCGGCGCGGCCCGTCAAGGGTTTCAAGCTTCTCGTGCTCGCCGTCCGTGTCGACGAAATGGACAATGCGTGAGGTTTCCACACGTTCGCCATGCTGATAGACGAACGTGCCCTCATAATTTTGCGTACGAGCCGCTGTGGCGATGCGTTCCAGAATCTGCAGTGCGTCACCCTGCGTCAGCGGTTCCGCTACGGCGTGCGACGCGCCCAGTCCCGCCAGAGCCAGTGTCGCAATTGCCAGTCTGCTCGACATGTTTGTGGTACCGGTCAGCGCGAACCGTCTACTGCTGAAACCGTTCTGACGTACGGGACCACGCCCTGCATCGCGGTGCTGGGGGAAAACTGCTGGTGGGCCATCAGGTACTCGCTCATGCCGTCGGACTCGGACTGATTGGCATCAGCGACTGCGGATGGTGCATCGGCGATGACGGCATATTCGCCCGGAGCATCTTCGATCGGGATCAGGGCGTTGTTTGACAATGCCAGCCACGCGACTACAGCGGCGCCGCACAACGAAGCGGCGATAGGCAACGCGACGCGCTTCGTGGCACGGCGCGCTTTCCACATCCTGGGAGCCAGTACGGTAGGTTCATCGGCGAGTCGGGCGCCTACCTGCGCGGCGACTGCGCTGGAGAATACATCCTCGCCACGCAATGTGTCGCCGATCATGTGATAGACCCCCCAGACAGCTTCCCGCTCCGGGTCGGACTTGATGTTGGCGAGCTCATGAACCACTTCCCTGTCGTCCAGTTCCCCGTCCATCAATGCTGAAAGTCTTTCCATAATCACCACCTCTTGTCTTTGCCCGTACCGAGCATTGGTCGAATGCGTTCGGCGATCGTCTCTCTGGCCCTGAATATCCGCGAACGCACTGTCCCGATGGGGCAATTCATCGCTTCGGCAATGTCTTCATAGCTCATGCCGTCGATCTCGCGCAATACGATCGCTGTCCTCAACTCCTCAGGCAACTCATTCATCGTCTGGTTCACGGTCGAAGCAATTTGCTTGCTCATTAACTCCGCTTCCGGCGTATTCATGTGCCTGAGCTGATGCCCTTCTTCAAAACTTTCTGCCTCTTCACTATCGAACTGGGTGCTCGTGGGCGCACGCCGGCCCGCCGCGACAAGGTAATTCTTTGCGGTATTGACGGCGATGCGATAAAGCCAGGTGTAAAAGGCACTCTCTCCACGGAATGACGGCAACGCGCGGTAGGCCTTGATAAAGGCCTCCTGCGCGACGTCGTCGATTTCCGCCGAATCGCGAATAAATCTCGATAACAGCCGGTTAACCTTGCGCTGGTATTTTGCAACCAGTAGCTCGAAGGCTTTCTTGTCGCCGTGTTGCGCGCGTTCAACGAGCTGCTGGTCAACTTCACGGTCGCCCATCTAGGCAAGTTTCCTGGTTTGTGTTCCTGAGTTGTTCTGGGGCCGTCTGGGAGAGCGACCCGAAGTATAACTGCCACAAACCCTCCAGGGAAACGAACGGTGATGTCGACTCCCCCACAGACAACCAAAAGTGCCGCTTGGTTCAATAAAATAGTGCTGTGACGTCACCCCCCCGCCCCGCCCCCCGGTAGAATGCTCCGAAATCTGCGGATGCCTGTCTGATGAAATCCTTTGAAGTAGCTGTGCTGGGCAGCGGCCTGGCCGGATTGACCGTCGCCCTCAACCTGGCTGACCGCTGCAGGGTCGCGATCGTAACCAAACGCGAGTTGCTCGACGGTGCGAGTAACTGGGCACAGGGGGGGATCGCGGCGGTGCTGGCCAGCGATGACTCGCCTGATTCGCATATCTCGGACACGCAGATTGCCGGCGCCGGCCTGTGTGACCCTGAAACCACCCGCTACGCGGTGGAGCACGGCAAGGAGGCGATCGAATGGCTCATATCGCAGGGCGTTCCATTCACCAGGGACCAGTCCAGCGAAATCGGCTATCACCTGACCATGGAAGGCGGGCATAGCCATCGGCGGGTCATCCATGCCGCCGATGCCACCGGCCATGCGGTGCAAACCACACTCGAAGCCAAGGTCAAGGCCCATCCAAACATTACCGTGCTCGAACACCACGTCGGCATTGACCTCATTACCAGCGAGAAGCTGGGCCTGGATGCGCCGGCATGCCGGGGCCTGTACGCGCTGGACAACCGGGCCGGAAGGGTCGTGACCATCGGCGCCGACCGGGTCGTGCTCGCAACCGGGGGCGCCGGCAAGGTCTATCTGTACACGACCAACCCCGACACGGCCACCGGTGACGGCATCGCGATGGGCTGGCGTGCCGGCTGCACTGTCGCGAACATGGAATTCATCCAGTTTCATCCGACCTGCCTTTATCATCCTCACGCCAAGTCGTTTCTGATCTCCGAGGCGGTACGTGGCGAAGGTGGGGTGTTGCGCTTGCCCGACGGTACGCGATTCATGCCTGAACACGACGAGCGTGCCGAACTGGCACCGCGTGACATCGTTGCGCGGGCGATCGACTTCGAGATGAAGCGGCGAGGCCTTGACTGCGTGTTTCTCGACATTACTCACAAATCCGAGGCTTTTCTCAAGGAGCACTTTCCCACCATCCACGGACGCTGCCTGGAGTTGGGAATCGACATTGCCCGCCAGCCCATACCGGTTGTCCCCGCCGCCCACTACACTTGCGGCGGCATTCAGACCGATCACAACGGTCTCACCGGTTTGCGTGGCCTGTATGCGGTGGGAGAAACGGCCCACACCGGACTACACGGGGCCAACCGCCTTGCCAGCAATTCACTCCTCGAGTGCCTTGTCTTCGGGCGTTCTGCAGCGAATCACATCCTGCAACAGGCGGCAGAGGCGCCGGTGAAGTTGCCGGATTGGGACGAGAGCCGGGTCACGGATGCAGACGAGGAAATCGTCATTGCCCACAACTGGGATGAATTGCGCCGCTTCATGTGGGACTACGTCGGCATCGTGCGCACCAACAAGCGCCTGGAGCGTGCCATGCACCGGATACAGCTGCTGTCAGAAGAGATTCACGAGTATTACTCGAACTTTCGAGTCACCAGCGATTTGCTCGATTTGCGCAATCTGGTGCTGACGGCGGACCTCATCGTGCGTTGTGCGATGAGACGCAAGGAAAGCCGCGGGCTGCATTTCAGTCGTGACTATCCGGAGCAACTGCCTGAGGCCAGGGATACCGTGCTACGACCGGGCTGACGGGCCGACCGCGAAACGCAGGAACACGCGTAATCTGCGCAAGTCATCCGGATCGGCGCTGTCGGGCAACAGACTGATACCTCGCGACCAGCGCTCGCCGTCGCAGGATATCCGGATGACGACCAATTGGGGAGAAACAAACCAGCCGCGGCACAGCCGTCCGCCGATGACGCCGCCGCCGGCCGTGCGTAACTGACAGGAACCATTGCGCATCAGACGGAGTCCGACAAAGGCATGATCGCCGTTGCGTAGCGCGCGGCGGTGAATCTGGAAAACGGCACTCGTCAGAACCAATGCGCAAGCCGCCACCCGTAACCACCAGGAAACAGGCAGTGCCAGGACCGCGGCGATTGCCGCGCAATGAGTCGCGGCCAGCAACCACGCAAGCCGGTGCGAAGCGCGCAATGGGATGTCGATGAAATCAGTCTGCTTCATTCAACCTATAATCTTTCAAAACGTGCGCCAATGCACTCATGCCTCGATGGCGTGCACCTGGCAACTGGCCAGGGCGGCGCAGGGCGCAGGACGGGTTACGAGGATGCGGGAGCGTACGGTTTCCGGAAAGCATCGATTCCGCAACGCGAACCGTAGTGAACAGGGGATCTGAACAAGGTGGAATGCTCATCTGGCTGGCATGCCCAACTGGTCGCGTTGGGCGCGCGCTTCGACGAGGAGGGGCTCGTCGGGGACTTTGGTGACCCTGTTGCGGAAGCCCGCGCGATGCGGGACGCTGCCATTGTTGCACCGCTGACGGGCCTGGGCCTGATTTCCGTGTCAGGAGACGACGCATCGAGCTTCCTCAGCTGGCGACGTCACTGCTGTATGCCGATAGCGAGGCTCACCGGTTGCTGCTTCCGGGCGCGCTTGCCGAGCCGGTGACCGCGCGCCTGCGCAAGTACGTCCTGCGTGCAAAGGCCAAACTGGAGGTGGCAAGCGCGGCGTTCGAGGTTTTCGGTGTTACCGGGGCGCGGGCGGCAGAGGCCGTTGCCGGGGGACTCGACGAAGTGCCGACGCCGCAACAGGACTTTGACGTGCGCCACGGCGACGGCAAGACCGTGATTTTGTTGCCCGGCGGGCGGTATCTGGTGATATGCATTGCTGATCAGGCGGTTTCCACATGGCAGAACTTGAGCGGATGCGCCCTCCCCGCCGGTTCGCGCTGGTGGGAGTTGCAGACGATCCGCTCCGGCATTGCGACGATTGGCGCCGCCACACAGGAGATGTTTACTCCGCAAATGATCGCACTGGATGCCTGCGGTGGCGTCAGCTTCGAGAAAGGTTGCTATCCCGGTCAGGAGATCGTTGCACGCACGCGCTATCTCGGCGAAGTGAAAAGGCGTCTGTACTATGGCCACAGTATGCAGTCTGTCGCAGCGGGCGCGGTCATCACGGGTGACGAGGACAAGACACTGGGTACTGTTGTCAATGCCGCCCGGGCTGACGGGCACGCGTGGGAGTTTCTCGCCGTGTTGCAGCGCGACGTGGTGGACGCAAAGCTGGCGTTGCGGGTTAGAGATGGGGGAGCCGTGACGATTGAGCGTGCAATTGTCTGACCAGGTCGCTGGCTCGTCAGAACGCTGTCTGTTCGAGCCGCCGCTGGCCCGCCTTCCAGACGGGGGGCACGATTGAATCTGTCCTGTTATGTCTATTATCGGGTCTTGCCTGATTATGTGCCGCAAGCGTCCGCGGCTGTACGTGAAACGATTCACGCAATGTGCACAATGACCGGCGTCAACGCCCGCTTGATGACAAAGGTAACTGAGCCGCTGTTATGGATGGAGGTGTACGAAGACATCGGCGAACAGGACAGTTTTCTGCGCGCGATGGGTCAATGCGTTCAGGCTAGTGGCCTGGGACAATGGCTCGCCGACAGTGGCAAGCGCCATACCGAGATTTTTCAATGTGCCTGATCGTGCTTGCCTGGAAAACGCATCCGCGCTATTCGCTGGTCCTTGCGACCAACCGGGACGAGTTCTTCGACCGTCCCAGTTCCCCGCTGGACTATTGGGACGACAGGCCGGATGTTATCGGCGGGCGTGACATTGAAAAGGGCGGGAGCTGGTTTGCGACCAATGTCGATGGCCGATGGGCCGCGGTGACGAACTTCCGGGATGGCGGCACGGCGCCGCCCTCTTCCCTGTCGCGTGGACATCTCGTAGCGGGCTATGTGACTTCGCCGGCATCTGCGTCAACCTACGCGGCCGAAATTTCGCAGCCGTTGTCTGACTATCCGGGATGCAACTTGCTCTTTGGTGACGGGCAGTCGCTGTATTACGCATCGAATCGCCATCGACCGGGCGCGCCGACGCGGGTTATTGCGCTGTCGCCGGGTATCTATGGCCTGAGCAATCATCTGCTCGACACGCCCTGGCCGAAGGTGGAGCACTGCAAGGCATCCATGCGGAAATTGCTGGATGCAGGTGAAACCGGCCTCGATGATCAGCTGTTTGAGTTGCTCGCAGACCGCGCTTTGGCAGCGGACGAAGATTTGCCGCAGACGGGGGTCGCGGTTGACCGCGAACGGATGCTCTCTTCCACGTTCATC
>LJTS01000169.1 GCA_001304425.1 Betaproteobacteria bacterium SG8_40 | reverse complement strand
CAGCACGTCAGGATAATTGGTCTCAGCGGCCCGGACCTCGACACACACTTCGCCGCGCCGCGGTACCGGGTCCGGCACCGTGCGCAGCCGAGCGCTTTCAAACGGGCCGAAGGCATCGACCATGACCGCTTTCATTCAAGCAGGTCCCGGTTGTTCGCGCCAAGGGCCGGTGCGGCCAATTGATCGTTGCCGTGCGGCCGCAGCGACGGCGCGATCGGCACCGGTGTGGCGGGCATGGAATCGCCCTGCTCGTTGACGAGTTTCGCGTTGAATACCCCGCGCTGCCGGAAGTGTTCGTCCTGCATCGCCTCCTGAGCGCTCTTGACGATGGTGCAACAGCAGTCCGCCTTTAGCAGCAACGGCTCCCAATGCGCCGCGTCGCGCTGCGAGATGATCTGTGCAACGCGCCCGGCGGTCGCCTGGGGGTCGACGCTGTCGTCGCGATACTGCGTTTCCAGCCCGATGGTTTCGGCGAAAGCTGCCCAGAACTTGTCCTCCAGTGGCCCGGCGGCAACGAAGTTACCGTCCGCCGTCGGGTAGAGGCGGTAACGCGGCGACCCGCCCGTCACCAGTTCGCCGCCGCTCACAGGCCAGCTTCCGGCAGCGGCTCCATTGCCGATCGCCCAGTACATGAACGGCAATACCCCTTCGGTCATCGCGATGTCCAGGTGCGCGCCCTTGCCAGTGCGGTCGCGTTCGCGCAGCGCCAGCAAAATGTTCATTACCGCCGGATAGGAACCGCCGGCGATATCGGCGATCAGCGCCGGCGGAATCACCGGCGTCGCGGTCGTTCCCATACTCAACGACAGCAGCCCCGCATCGCCGATGTAATTGAGGTCGTGGCCGGCGCGGTCGCGCTTGGGTCCGGTTTGTCCGAATCCCGAAATGGAGCAATAGATCACCTTGGGATTGACGCGAGCCACCGACTCGTAATCGAGCTCGAGCCGCTGCATCACACCGGGACGAAACTGCTCGACCAGCACATCGGCGGATTCGATCAACGGGCGCAGTCTCTCCCGTTCGGCACGATTCTTCAGATCGATCGCGACGCTTTTCTTGCCACGGTTGAGCATCGAGAAGTTGATGCTCTCGCGACCCCAGTAGGGCGGATAGTGGCGCATGTCTTCACCGCTGCCGGGCCTTTCGACCTTGATGACCTCGGCGCCCGCTTCCGCCAGCATCAGCGTCGCCATCGGCCCGGGTAGCAGCGTCGAAAAGTCGAGAACCCTTATGTCTGCCAGCGGTGCGGTCATCATTTTTCCTTTTTATCGCCGGTTTGCCGCTGGTCGCGGCGGTGCGCGACGACGGCCCGCCGCGCCGGCGCGAACCCGGGCGTGCCGTAGGTTTCGAACAACGCCTGCGTGATCTCGTGGTGGCGCGCCAGTCCGCCGCGCTCCACCCGCTCGATCGGTCCGTCGGCGTAGCCGAGCCCGAGTCTGCAGGTCAGGTCCATGTCCCTGGCGCTGGCCAGGCCCTCGTCAAGAAACCGCAGCGCCGCGTTGTACTTGGGACGCACCAGCCGGTCGATAATCCGTCCGGCCTGATCGCTGCAAACAACCACCGTGAACCCGGCCGCTTCAAAAACCACCCGCGCGGCCTCGACCGAGGATGAATGCGTGCTTGGCTGGCGCACCAGTTCGATCAGGCCGGACGGCGCGTCATCGCCATTCCGGTAACGCGCAAAACCAACGACGTTCGATCCCTCCTCCCCGGCGCTCTCTCCGGTGTGCACACCGAGGCACTCGGTATCCAGTTCGAGCAGGATCGCTGTTTTCGCGTCGTCAATTCGATGGCTGCCCGGCGCATGGAAAGCCCCGAGGCAAACGACGACGTCGGCGCCGGCGGCTGCACCCGACAGGAAAGCATCGCCCGCCGGAAAAGACCGGCTGTCGCCGGCAGTCACGATCGAATACGCCATGGTCCCGCTCATTTCATATGTCCCGGTTCACTTGCATCAGCCGCCAAACATCGCATTGCCATCGTAGGTATAGAAACCACGTCCGGTCTTTCGACCGAGGTGCCCCGCCGCGACCATGCGGCGCAACAGCGGCGGCGCCGAGGAACGGACATCCAGCGTGACCGGATAAAACGCCTCGCATAGTCGCAACTGCGTATCCAGCCCGATCAGGTCGAGCAATTCGCACGGACCCATGCGGTAACCCAGTCCGGTCTTGATTGCCGCGTCGATGTCGGCCGGCGTTGCCACCCCGGCTTCGACTGCGCGGATCACATCGTTATTGAAGGGCACCAGCAACGCATTGAGTATGAATCCGGGCTTGTCCTGCGTCCTGACGGGCGTCTGTCCTGCCGCTTCGGCAAAGCTCCAGGCGGTATCGAAGGTTTCCCGGGATGTGTTCATGCCGGGCGACATCTCGATGAGTTTCATCAACTGCGCGGGCAGGCAGAAATGCATGCCGACGACACGGTCCTGCCGACCACATTGGGATGCGATTTCCGTAATCGACAATGTCGACGTGTTCGACGCGAAGATCGTATGCTTCGCGCATAGCGGGTCGAGCGCGGCAAACAGTTGCTGCTTTGTTTTCAGGTCTTCGAATACCGCCTCGATCACGAGGTCGCAATCGGCAAGGTCATCGAGACTGGTGGTGGCCCTCATCCTTGCCAGCACCGCGTCGCGTTCCCCGGCGCTCATCTTGCCCCGGTCAACTGACTTCCCGAAAAATCCGGCAGTCTGCTTTGCTGCTGCATCGAGCGCGGGCTGCGCCAGGTCGTAGCACACCGTTTCGAAACCGGCGCGCGCCGTGACGATCGCGATCCCGGCGCCCATCGTGCCGCCCGCGCCGCACACGCCGACTTTTCGAATTATTCCGCTCATTTGATCCTGAAACTGCGTCCGATATGCTGCCGGTGTATCTGGTTGGTGCCTTCCCAGATCTGCGTCACTTTGGCGTCGCGCATCAGGCGCTCGACACGATAATCGGAACAATAACCGTAACCGCCGTGCATCTGTACCGCGTCGGTTGCCATGCGCATTGCCAGATCCGAGGCCCGCAGCTTCGCAATCGACGCTTCCAGTCCGAAATCGGGCGCACCCGAATCAACCAGCCCGCCGACGTAATCGAGCCATAGTTCGGTCATCGCCAGTTCGCTGGCAAGCTCCGCGATCAGAAACTGGTTCCCCTGAAAGTCGATGACTTTACGGCCCGACTGCTTGCGCTCGTTGGTGTAACTGACGATGTCGTCAAACGCGGCCCGCGCGATCCCGAGCGCGTGCGCCGCCATGCTCGGGCGCGATTTGTTGAGCGCCACCAGCAGTGTCTCCAGGCCGCTGCCGGGTTCACCGATCAGGTTGGCACGCGGCACACGGCAGTCTTCGAATGACAACGCCACCGTCGGTGCGGCGCGATGGCCCATCTTCTTTTCCGTGCGCAGCACCGTGAGACCCGGAGTGCCCTTCTCCACTATCAGCGCCGAGATCGCCGCCTTGCGATCGTCGATCTCCGACCACTTTCCAAACAGGAATATGAGTTCCGCGACGTTGCCGTTGCTGATAAAGGTCTTGGATCCGTTGATGATGATGCCGTCGCCGTCGGGCGTGAAACGCGTCTGCATGCCTGTCGCGTCCGATCCGGCCGTTTGTTCGGTGATGGCAATGGCCCCGATCCCGCCCTCGGTGATACGCGGCAGCAGACGCTGCTTCTGTTCTTCGGTGCCAAAGTCGACCAGCGGCTTGACACCGTTGAAGTTGGTCGCATAGATCACACCCGTGGACGCGCAGGCAGCCGCGACGATCTTGACGCACTCGAGGTAGAGGGCATAGGACATCGGCGTCCCGCCGTACGCGGCCGGGACAAAGATGCCGTTCAGGCCGAGCGCCATCAGCGCATCTACGCTTTCTCGTGGATAGTCGCCGGTTTCGTCGTATCGGGCTGCATTTGGCGCGATCACCTCGTCAGCGACTCTTCGCACCTGATCGAGCACGATGCGCTCCTCCTCGGGCCAGTTGCGCCGGCTCGCCAGTTGTTCAAAAAGCTTCATCCGTTCCTCATCTCCTGCGCGCCCCGGGCGCGACTCGATTTCCCAGTTCACGGACTGCCGGCCAGGCCGCCCGGGCTCGATCGCTGATCGCTCCCGCTGCATCCATGGTCACAGCCACATCACCGCTATTCATCGGCAAAACGCGGCTTTCGCTTTTCCTCGAAGGCGGCCATACCCTCTTCCGCGTCCTTCATGCGAAACGCGAGTGTCGACAATTCCGATTCGACACGTAATCCTTCTTCAAGGGAAATGTCCAGCGCCCGCGTTACTGCTGCCCGCGCAAAACCCAGCGCCGGAAGGCTGTAGGCGTTGAATTCCCGCGCGAACGCCAATGCTTGTTCGATCGGATCACCGTCGATAATACGGTTGATCAGGCCAATACGTTCGGCCTCGTCGGGTTTGACGGCGCGGCCCGTCATGATCATCTCCAGTGCGCGCGCTTCGCCGACCAGTCTTGGCAAACGCTGCGTCCCGCCATATCCGGGAATCAAACCCAGCTTGATCTCGGGCAGCCCCAGGCGGGCGTTCGTCGTCGCGAGGCGGAACGTGCAAGCCATTGCCAGTTCGAGGCCGCCGCCAAAGGCGTAACCGTTGATGACTGCAACCGACGGCATTGGCAGCATCGACAGTTTCGAAAACACTGCCTGGCCTTTCTCGGCGCCGCGCTTCTGCGATAACAGATCACGGTTTCGCAGTTCCTTTATATCGGCACCGGCGCAGAACGCCTTGTTGCCGGCGCCGGTAATCATCAACGTGCGCGCATCCGTTGTCGCAACCTCGTCAAGCGCCGCACCGAGTTCGTCGAGTATCGAAAACGACAGCGCGTTGAGCGCTTCGGGCCGGTTCAGGGTAATGAGCGCGGCTTCGTCGCGCCGTGACAACTCCACCACCATCAAGCACTCTCCTTCTTTGCCTGAAAACGAATCGCAACCGGTTCTACGTCACCGCGTTTCGCCATCGTCACCAGTTCGCGCTTGAGTACCTTTCCGCTTGCGGTAAGCGGAAATTTCTCCATGCGCAGGAAATATTCCGGCATATCGTATTTGGACAGTCCTTCGACTGCCAGGTGGTGCAGCAACTCCTGCACACCGGCAGACCCGATGATCGCCAGACAGACTTTTTCGCCGAGCCGCTCGTCCGCTACCGGAAACGCAGCGGCCTTGTCGACCAACGCGTGGCGCAACGCCAGCGCTTCGATCTCAGCAGGGTAAATGTTGTGGCCACCCCGAATAATCAGATCCTTGAGCCGCCCTTCGATTTTCAGGTTGCCGTGCGCGTCCAGCGAGCCGAGATCGCCGGAGAGAAACCAGCCGCTGTCGTTAAAACTGGCGGCCGTCGCTTCCTGATTGCCAAAGTAGCCAAGCATCAGGGCGCCGCCGCGCCCGCCAATCTGGCCGACGACGCCCTGCGCCACCTCCACGTTACTGTCGACCGGATCGAAAATGCGAACCTCGTAAGAGTTGCCCCCGCGCCCGCAGGTGTTCACGATGACATCGAATTCGTCTTCACGGTGCGTGTATTGATGCGAGGAATTCTCGGTCATGCCGTAGACGTTCTGCGGGGTGATCCCCAGTTGCACGAAGGATTCCGCGACACTTGGCGGAATCGCCGCGCCCGCCATGTAAAAGACCTTTACCATGCCCAGGCCATTGCCTCCCGAGGCCCGATACTGCGCGAGCACGTCCATCGCATGCGTCGGAACGCCCATGACGTAGGTCGCCCCGGTCTCGACGATCCAGTCCAGCTGCGTCGTTCCCGGCGGCGGATCCCCAAGGAAGAACCGGCAACCGCTCAACAGCCACTGGCTGACGCCCACCCAGGCGATGTGGTGCGAAACCGGGCTCAGTGTCAGCAGGTGAGTTTCAGGCCCGACCTCCCAGTCCTTCACCAGGTCCCGCGCATTGGCCATGATCGTATTGCACGAGTGCATCACACATTTCGGGTTGCCGGTCGTGCCGGAGGTGAACGCCAGATAACTGACGAGATCGGGGTTTGTCACCGCCGGCGCCGATGGCTCCGCGCCAGGTTGCGGAAAGTCGTCCGGCGCGTACACCTTGCGCAAACTGACGGCCCCCGCCGACAGCTTTTCAATGTTTGCTCCGCCCGGATCGGCACCCCAGCCCGGTTCGGTCACCAGAGCTTTTGCTTGCAGGCGATTCAGCAGGTCAAGAATATCGCTGCCGGTATAGGTCCGATGCAACGAGGGGTTGCAGGCATAGCCTTCGCGCGAACACGCCAGAAACGCAACGAGGGCTTCGATACGATTCGACATCCAGATGCAAACCCGGTCGCCCTGTACCAGCCCTT
>LJTS01000168.1 GCA_001304425.1 Betaproteobacteria bacterium SG8_40 | reverse complement strand
TGAGCGCGCCGGCAAACCCGAAGCCGTGCAGCAGACCAAATGTAAATGCCACAAGCCAGGGCCACTGTACAGTAATGCCCGGATGTCCGCGGCGAGCACGCAAAATCTCGCCCGCGAGAAACAGGATGCTCAGCGCGATGACCGCCTCCACCGGCTGCTGCGATACGTGCACCCAACCCAGCGTGGCGCCCGCCAGCGTGAGACTGTGTGCAATGGTAAACGCCGTGATGGTCGCAATGAGCCGGCGCGTGCCGTCGACAATGATCAGTAACGCCAGCACAAACAACAAATGGTCGATGCCGCCAAGGATGTGCTCGACGCCAAGGCGAAAGTAGTCAGCACTGACAGCCCACTTCGATGGCGCTCCTTCTACCGTGAATGCGGTCAGGTTCGGGCGCAGCACCTGGGTATGGGTAATGTCATCGGCAAAACTGACACGCACGAGCACATCGGTCAGTGTCGTTTGCAGGCCCTGGATGCCAATCTGGTGGCCAACAAGACCGTTCGCGCCGCAATCGATCTCCCAGCGCTCGGTCATTGCATCGGGCCGCGGATAGCGGGCGCGCTGCCCGGACAAAGCACAGTGAGGGGGAAATACCGGTTGCATCGACAGTACCCGTTCGCCGATCGCCGGTCGCCGCCATGCCACTTCGAATGCCCCCGGCCGCGTCTCGGTCAGTTCGAGGTAAGCCGGGCGTGACTCGTGCGCGTGGGCCGGCGTCGGCGGAAAAGCTGCCGAGAACAAAAGCAACGCTGCAAACAGCAGAAACACGCGCATCGGATTATTGCGCCTCTACTTGCTGCCCGAATACGCTGATGTCGTAGCGCGAACGCAGACGCTCGTAGATACGCTCGTCGGCGACGCGCCTTTGTTCAACCAACCAGTCATTGACGACACGCGAGCGCACCGCCTCGAGCGGCGGCACACTCGCCTCCTCGCGCGAACCGACGTAGACAAGATGAATCCCGAAGGGCGATGCAATGGGTCCGTGCCACCGTTTCGGCTCGAGTTCGGCCAGTTGTGCCGGGAACGCATTGCCGAAGTCGCGCGCGATCTCGTCTGTGCGCTTGTCGATATAGACAAACGGGAGCATGAACGAGTCGCCCTCGTCCGGCACCTGCGTCACCCGCGGGCTGGCCGCGCGCAGGCGTTCCAGTAGTGCCTCGGCATCGGCTTTCGCCTGCTCGCCGCGACGGTCGGTGCTGAAATAGACGTGTGAAAAGCTCAGTCGCGGCGGTTCGCGATAGCGTTCGGCGTTTTGCTCATAGTACTGGCCCAGCGTTGCATCATCGGGTTCGGTCACACCACTGGCGTCGCCCATCAGGAATTCGACCTTCTGCGCAAGCCGGCGCCGGACGATGGTGTCGTCCTTGTCCAGCCCCATCGCCAGGGCTTCGCGATACAAGACCTCTTCGCGAATGCGCGCATCGATCAGGCCCTGAAGTTCCTGGGGGCTCGGCTGGCGTTGCCACTGCTTCGAGAATATCGCAACGAATTGATCGAGATCCGCCCTCGTGATCTCGATGCGGTCACCGCGGGCGGACTGGTCGTCGTTGACCAGCCCGAATACCACGAACAGCAGGATGCCGATGGCCAGAAAATGTACCAGCGGCTCCCGAAAAGCAGTTTTAATGCGGGCTAACACAGTAATCTGTCGCTCTCGTCAGCCATGTCCAACACTGATCATGCGCTATTGCTTGATCATCTCCATGGCGAGCGCTTCGGTTACCTGCAGGCCAACCACGTCACCCACCCTCAGCTCATCGAAACGCTGGACCATGTCGCTGACGACGAACTCGCGCAGATTGCCCTGTGGTCCTCGCACGATAATGGTTCGCGCATCGTAGTCGATTGCCTCGATCTTGCCCGAGACCTGAACGACACTGACCATCACCCCGCCCGGCGTAGCACCCTTTGGCGCGAGTTTCATGGCTTCACCGACACCCATGCTCGGCTCTTCACCGGGCGCCATCAGACCGACCGCAACCGCCTGCGCAAAGCGAACCTTGAACTTGTCACCGGGCTGGATCTGGTACAGGTTCTGTGACTCGTCCGGCACCTTGATGGTGACACGCTCGCCATCCGGATCTTCGACGGTCACTGTGCGATTGACGTGATGCACACCGCGAACCGTGACCACGGTTTCGACTTCTTCGGTGAATACAACGCCGGGCCGGTCTTGCGCAACCGCCAGCGTACCTGAAACAAGCGCCACCGCGGCGCAAAGCGAGGTGAGTAGATGCTTCATTTAACGTTTCTCCTTGGTAGATAAAAGTGGGAAATCCACGCCAAATTCCGGCGTTCGGCGCGCGACGATAACACAAGACAGTGAAAATTCACGCACTGCAGCAATCCTAGATCCTTCCAGCAGGCGTCTCGGCCCCCTTGGACGTCAGGCGGGACCGCCAGTTCAATACTTCGACCAGCACGGATGGCAGGAACACCAGTGTCACCAGCGTTGCGAAGAACAAACCGAACAATACGATGGCCCCGACACCCCGGTACAACTCGGTGCCGGCACCGGGAATGAAGACCAGCGGTGCGAGGCCGAATATCGTTGTAATGCTCGACATCAGTATCGGTCTCAAACGGGTTTGTACCGCCTCGCGCACTGCCTCCACCGCGTCGAGGCCGGCGTGGCGGACATTGTGCAGTGCCCGGTCGACCAACAGGATGGGATTGTTGACGACCGTACCGACAAGGATGAGAAAACCAAGCATCGTGATCATGTCGAACGACTGGCTGATCGCGGTCACGCCGATTGCCGGAAGCCAGCCGCCTACGACATTGAGCATCCACAAGCCAACGATGCCGCCGGCGATTCCGAGAGGGACAGTGGTCATGATGATCAGCGGATAGCCCCAGTGCGTGAAAACCGCGACCAGCAGCAGATAACACAACAGAATTGCGACGGCGTAGTTGCCCGATAGCGCCTGCTGTGTCGCCGTGAGCCGATCACTGGCACCGGATATGTCGAGGCTTATACCGGCAGGCACCACACTTTGCGATTTCAGATGGTCGATCAACTCGGACTGAACGATTTTCACGCCGCTTTCGAGCGGCACGGAACGCGGCGGTATCACGTTGAGGGTCACGGTGCGGCGGCCGTCAACGCGCCGCAGCGTATTGGTGTCCACCGTTTCCTTCAGATCCACGATCGCGCCAACCGGGAGCACAGTACCCTGCGGGGTATAAACGGGTAACGCCGCGATATCCGCAAGTTCCTCGGCTGGTTGCGTCGTCGTGTAGAGAAAAATGTCAATTTTGTCGTCCGCCAGGAAGAACTCATCGATGTAGGCGCCGTCGGTCAGGCCGGCAACTGCCAGGCCTATCTCGCGGGCACTCAAGCCAAGTTCCGCCGCCCGCTCCCAACGCGGCTGCAGTTCGAGCATCGGCTGACCGAGTGTCAGTATCGGAGGATCGGGCCGAACCTGCGGATTGTCGAAAATTTCCTGGGCCCGCCGATAGGCAAGCAACACCACATCGTACAGGCGTTCGAGATCGGTCCCGGTAATGTCGACGTTGACGCTGCGCGTGCCGCCGTCATTACTGGAAATGATGGACCCGCGCGATGAGAAAGAGCGCATGCCCGGATATTCGGCGAAACGTTTATCGATCGCGCGCATCAGCGCGTCGATGTGCTTCGGGTCCTTGGTTTCCGCAATCACGCGCAGGTACTGCGGCCGTACCGTCAGGACAAAATACTCGAGCGCGGGAATGGTGCCGTCAGTGCCGTCGAAATCGGCCGGTTCCCTGTCCAGGTAGGGAACGAATTCGCGTTCCACTTCTTCACCGATCCGGCGCATTTCCTCGAGGTTGTAACCGGTGGGGGCGATCATCAGGGAAAACGTCTTCGCTTCTTCTCCCTCCGGCAGGTACTCAGCCGGGGGCGTGAGCAGCACGATGATTGCCAGCGTCGCAGCGACGACGCTGGCAATGCAGATCAGCCGGCGCGATCGCGAACCGGCCAGCCAGGCAATGCCATCTATCATCCGTGACCGGCTGAGGTCTCGCGATTGCGCGCTGCTGTCCCCGATGGGCAGTCGCGCGCTCATTGCCGGCACCACGGTCACGGCGACGAACATCGATACCAGGATAGACGCGGATATGGCAACCGCTACATCGGAGTAGAGCTGGCCGGCCTCGAGGTTGAGAAACCACACCGGAGTGAACACGAGTATCGTCGTAAGCGTCGACGCGAATACCGCCGGCCATACGCGGCGCACGCCGGCAAGCGCGGCTTCCATACGGCCCAGACCCTTGCCGCGCTCGCGCACGATGCTCTCGAGCACGACGATGCTGTTGTCCAGAGTCATGCCGATGGCAAAGGCGACGCCGGCAAGCGAAATGACGTTGATCGTTCGCCCGGCAAGCAACAGTCCGAGAAACGCCGCAATCGTGCAAATCGGAATTCCGACCACGCCGACCAGCGTTGCCCGGAACGAACGCAGGAACAGAAACATCACGCCGGTAGCGAGCAACGCGCCTATCGACAGATTGGTCCATACGTTGGCAATCGACGCCTGCACGTAACGCACGTCGTCAGTGGTCAGCTCCATCTGCATGCCGATAGGTTCGAGCATGTTGCGGCTGAGTTCCTCGACCACCGGCATGACTGCTTTCTTGATCGCGATCACGTTGGAACCGGTTTCCCTCCGGATCGAGATAAAGATGACCGGCTCACCGTTTACGGCCGCGTGAGAGCGAATTTCGTAATGATGCAGTCTCACTTGCGCGACATCCTTGAGGCGGATGATGGCGTCGTCACGCGAAGCGATCACCATGTCTTCCATTTCCTGGATGCTGCGGAAACGCCCCACGGTGCGCAGCAGGTAACGGCGCTTGCCGCTGTTGAGATCGCCTCCCGACACATCGGCGTTGCGCTCGCGAATCGCGGCACGAAGCTGGGTCAGGGTGATGCCGCGTTCAGCAAGACGGCCGGGATCGACGAAGATCTGCACCTGACGCTCTGCGCCCCCGAATATCCCGACGTCGGACACGCCGGGCACGCGTTCGAGCCTGGTGCGCACGTTGTCGTCGACAAAGTCGAGCATCATGTTCATGTCCACGCCTTGCGGATTGCCCGGCAGCGGCGAGATGCGGAAATAGATGAACGCGTTGCTCGAGAAAGAGCTGGTATACAGGCGCGGCTCGTCGACGTTTTCCGGGTAGACCGGAACACGGGTTAGCGCATTGTTCACGCGTATCAGGGCGTCATTCAGGTCGACCCCGAACGGGAACTCGAGTGCGATGATGGCCTCGCCCATGGTTGCGGTCGAGACCATGCGCTCCAGGCCCGGGACGCTGCGCAGGTATTCCTCCTGCTCGATCAGTATTTCCTTCTCGATATCCTGCGGTGTCGCACCCGACCACGCGGTGCGCACGCTGATCGTGCGCACTTCGAGATCGGGGATCATCTGTATCGGCACCCGCAGTACCGCGAGGATGCCGAACACGCATACGATCAGGACACCTATTGCGAGCAAGGTGCCGTGTTTGATCGCGCCTTCAATCATCGTGTCAGCGCGTGCCGGTAGTGGACGGCACAGTGGAGAGAATCCGCACTTGCTGGCCTTCACGCAGGGTTTCATTGCCGCGCACGACGACACGCACACCGGGCTCCAGCCCGCTGCGCACGTCGACCCAGTCACGCAGCGAGCGGCCAAGGTCGACTTGCCGCTCCGACACCGTCGTAACGTCGCTTTCGTTGATAATCCACACGCTCACACTACCGTTCGGCTTTCTCACCACGGCGTCGCGCGGCACCTTGACCACGCTTGCGCCACCGCGAAGGGGAAACACGACCTGCGCCGACATGCCGGGCGTCATGAGTTGCGAATCGCCGGTCAGGCTGACGCGCACCAGAAACGTACGCGCGTCGGGATCGTTAACCGGTACGCGGGCAACGATCTTGCCCTCCAGCATCTTGCCGACGAGCGCATCGAGCGCCACCTCGACCGAAGAGCCGACGGATATCTGGTCGTAGCGCTCTTGCGGAACCTGCACGTCGATGCGCAGGCGCCGCATGTCGACCAGGTCGAGCACGGGTGAACCGGTTTCCACCCATTCGCCCGGATCGGTATATCGGCTGCTCACCACCCCGGTGAACGGCGCAACCAGAGTATGACGCCGCACGACTTCCCGCTGTTCCTTCTGTTCGGCCACCAGGCGGTTCACGCGCGCGGCGGCGACGCGACGCTCCGCGCCCGCTGCGTGCATGAACGTTTCGGGAACGAGTCCGCGCGCGAACATCTCGCGCGCCTCTTCATAGAGACGGTCCTGCTCGGACAATTGTGCTTGTGCTTCCTCGACCGCGGCGGCGGTGCGCTCCAAC
>LJTS01000167.1:7421-9564 GCA_001304425.1 Betaproteobacteria bacterium SG8_40 | reverse complement strand
CGCACGCCCGCGCACAGATGGGTGCCCGCAATAAGCGGGTTCCAGCGGGCGGAGGCTAAACCCAGACTGGAGAAACTTATGTCCGTTACGATGCGGGAAATGCTCGAAGCGGGGGTGCACTTCGGGCATCAGACCCGATTCTGGAACCCTCGGATGGCCCCTTACATATTTGGCCATCGCAACAAGATCCACATTATCAATCTCGAAAAGACCCTGGAGATGTACCAGGAGGCGGCCAAGTTCGCGCGCCAGCTCGCCGCCAACAAGGGGACGATCCTGTTCGTCGGTACCAAGCGCCAGGCGCGTGAAATCATTCGCGAGGAGGCTACCCGCGCAGGCTCACCATTTGTCGATTACCGCTGGCTGGGCGGGATGCTGACCAACTTCAAGACGGTCAAGCAGTCCATCAAGCGCTTGCGGGACATGGAGCAGATGGTGGAAGACGGCACCATGGACAAGTTGTCCAAGAAAGAGAACCTCACCTACCAGCGCGAGATGGCCAAGCTAGACCGAAGCCTGGGCGGAATCAAGACGATGAACGGTCTGCCCGACGCGTTGTTCATTATCGATGTCGGGTTCCAGAAAATTACGGTCGAGGAAGCGAACAAGCTGGGTATTCCGATCATCGGCGTAGTGGACACGAATCATTCACCAGAAGGTGTCGACTATGTCATTCCCGGCAACGACGATGCGAGTCGCGCGGTTCGGCTGTACGCGCGCGGAATCGCGGATGCCATCCTCGAAGGCCGCTCGCAGGTCGTGAACGAAATCGTCAGCGATGAATTCGTCGAGGTGGACAGCTCGGAGGAACAGGCTACAGCCTGATTTGCCGAGGCGGGAAATAAAGGGGCCTCGGCCCCTTTATTTTTGAAATTTTTGGAAAACGATTGATATTTGCCGCCGGCATACACGGCGGGCAGGAACCACAAGGAGTTGGCAGTCATGGCGGAGATCACCGCGAGCATGGTGAAGGAATTGAGGCAACGAACCGGTATGGGCATGATGGAGTGCAAGAAGGCCCTCGCCGAGGTCGATGGCGACATGAAGAAAGCCGAGGACCTGCTGCGCATCAAGAGCGGCGCCAAGGCAAGCAAGGTGGCGGGCCGCGTCGCAGCGGAAGGTGCGATCGGCGTTCATGTGAGCGCAGATTCGAAGCTGGGGGCGATGGTCGAAGTGAATTGCGAAACCGACTTCGTTGCCAAGGACGGCAATTTTGGCGAGTTTGTCAACAACGTCGCCGAACTCGTTGCAAGCTCGGGCGTTACCGATGTTGACAAGCTTCTCGAGCAGAAGCTCGCTTCGGGCGAGACCGTCGAGGAAAAGCGCCAGGCGCTGGTGGCGAAACTGGGCGAGAACATTACGATTCGCCGGGCGGCTCTGCACCGTGCCACGGGCAAGCTTGCAAATTATCTGCATGGCATTCGCATTGGCGTGCTGGTCGACGTTGATGGTGGCGACGACATGCTCGGCAAGGATCTGGCGATGCATATCGCAGCGTCGAAGCCGGTCGCGGTGTCGCGAGAACAGGTTGCACCCGAGGTGATCGAGCGCGAGCGCGACATCGCCAAGGCACGTGCACTCGAAGAAGGCAAGCCGGAAAACATTGTCGAGAAAATTGTCGAGGGCAGCGTTCGCAAGTTCCTTTCGGAGATCACCTTGCACGGACAGCCGTTCGTCAAGGACGACAAGGTGAACGTGGAGAAGCTGCTTGCGTCGAAGAACGCGAAGGTGGCGGCATTCAGCCTGTTCGTTGTCGGCGAGGGCATCGAAAAGAAAACGACCGATTTCGCGGCGGAAGTTGCGGCCCAGACCGCGCAGGCCCGCTGAGTTGAGCGGAGGCAACCCAACAACGGCGATGATTCCATGAAGCCCGTCTACAAGCGGATTCTCCTGAAATTGTCCGGCGAAGCCCTGATGGGTGACGACGCCTACGGCATCAACCGCGACACCATTGACCGGATAGTGTCGGAGATCAAGGAAGTCATTGAACTCGACGTCGAGGTCGGGGTTGTCATCGGTGGCGGCAATATTTTCCGCGGCGTGGCGCCGGCGGCAGCCGGAATGGACCGCGCTACCGCCGATTACATGGGCATGCTGGCAACCGTGATGAACGCGCTTGCATTGCAGGACGCGATGCGGCGGG
>LJTS01000167.1:0-7402 GCA_001304425.1 Betaproteobacteria bacterium SG8_40 | reverse complement strand
AAGTTGCGCAGCCGGGTGCTGTCGGCGCTGACCATACAGCAGGTTGCGGAGCCTTATATTCGAGGCAGGGCAATTCGTTATCTCGAAGAGAAGCGCGTCGTGATTTTTGCCGCCGGCACGGGAAACCCGTTTTTCACCACCGATACGGCAGCCGCCCTCAGGGGCATGGAAATGAACGTGGATGTGGTGTTGAAGGCCACGAAAGTCGACGGCGTCTACACAGACGACCCGAAAACACACCCCGACGCGATGCGGTTCCAGAAAATCAGCTTTGACGAAGCGATCGTTAAGCAATTGAAGGTCATGGACGCGACGGCATTGACGTTGTGCAGGGACCAGAAACTGCCTATCTGTGTTTTTAGTATATTCAAGCCGGGCGCCTTGAAGCGGGTCGTAGTTGGAGGGGATGAAGGCACGCTGGTGCACAGTTAGTCGAGGAGATAGTCATGGCAGACGTATCGACGGTCAAACGGACCGCGGACCAGAAAATGGGCAAGACAGTGGAGGCGTTGAATGCCGATCTGCATAAAGTGCGGACCGGAAGGGCCCATACGGGGATACTCGACCACTTGCAGGTCGATTACTACGGTAATCCGACGCCGCTGAACCAGGTTGCCAACGTCAGCGTGCTCGACGCGAGAACCCTTGGTGTCGCACCCTGGGAAAAGAATATGGTGGCTGCAGTCGAGAAGGCGATCAGGGATTCCGATCTCGGATTGAACCCGGCCGCCGTCGGCGAAGTTGTCAGGGTGCCGATGCCACCGCTGACTGAGGAGCGGCGCAAGGATCTGATAAAGGTCGTGAAGCGCGAAGCAGAGAATGCCCGCGTGGCGGTCAGGAACATCAGGCGTGACGCAAATCACGAACTGAAGGAATTGTTGAAGTCAAAAACCATATCGGAGGACGACGAACGCCGGGCGCAGGACGAAATCCAGAAAATGACCGATCGTCATGTTGCGGAGATTGACAAGGCGCTTGCTGACAAAGAAGCGGATCTGATGGCTGTCTGAAACTGGTGTTTTCGTCGACCACTACCTCTGTCCATTTCTGCCCAGAGTCGCCGGCCACCGCCGGGGGCTGGAAACCGTGCGCACGACGGTCAGTTCGTGCGCCGAGTTGGGGGTCGAATACCTGACGCTGTTCGCGTTTTCGAGCGAGAACTGGCGCCGGCCGAAGGAGGAAGTTTCCTTCCTGATGGAGTTGTTCGTGCACGCGCTCGAGCAGGAAGTCGCGAAGCTGCACGGCAACAATATACGCTTGAAGGTGATCGGCGACCGGCGCGGACTGGATCAACGGCTGATCGAACTCATCTCGCAGGGAGAAGATCAGACAGCCGCCAATACCGGACTGACCCTCACCATTGCGGCGAATTACGGCGGGCGTTGGGACGTCATGCAGGCGGTCAACCGGATGTTGAGCGACCAACCCGACAGGGCCGGTGACTATACGGAAAGGGATCTTGAGCCGTATCTGGCGTTGAACTACGCACCGGAACCGGATCTTTTCATTCGCACCGGCGGCGAGCAACGTATCAGTAACTTCCTTCTGTGGCAGCTTGCTTACACCGAAATGTTCTTTACCGAACAGCTGTGGCCGGATTTCGGCTCGGAATCGCTTGCGAGGGCTTTTCAGTCATATCGTTCGCGCGAACGAAGATTCGGCCGCACCAGTGAACAGGTGACCGAGTCGCCGGGTGGCGGGCTGTCAGAGACGCCGCGGGTGCGTTGACCGACGTGCGCACGGAGCCAAGACATGCTTAAGCAAAGATTGCTGACCGTTGCGGTGATCCTGCCGTTGTTCCTGGCGATGCTGTTTCTGGCGCCCAACGCGGTCTGGGGCGCGGCACTGGTGGTTGCCATCACAGTTGCGGCATTCGAATGGGCAAGGCTGGCCGGGTGGCCGCCGGTCGGGCGTACGGTTTTTGCGGCCGTGGTCGCGGCTTCCTGTGCGGCGCTGCTGATACTTTCCGTCCTTATGCCCGAAGCCCTGTTCGACAGGCGCTTGTTGTTTCCGCTGTGTTTGCTGGCAACGCTGTTCTGGATTTTGCTGGCACCGGCGGCCCTGCATTTCCAGTGGCGGCTCCGTCGCCCGTTGACCGCTTCCGTTGCCGGCTGGCTGGTTCTGGTGCCGACGTGGCTGGCGGCGATGGTATTGCAGCGCGAGCCGGTGTTGTTGCTGCTGCTTCTGGGAGGCGTCTGGATCGCGGATACGGCGGCGTATTTTGCCGGCCGGCGCTTTGGCAACCACAAGCTGGCGCCGCGGATCAGCCCGGGGAAAACCGTTGAGGGGCTGATCGGCGCCTATCTGGCCGTGCTGATCTACGCGGTGGTCGTGTTACGCGTTTTCCGGCCGGAGGCGGAGTTCACGGCTTATCTTGCGTTACTGGTGTTCGGATGCATCCTCACCTCGCTCAGCGTCGAGGGTGATCTGCTCGAATCGTGGTTCAAGCGGCAGGCGGGCGCCAAGGACAGCGGCGACTTGTTGCCCGGTCATGGCGGGATGCTCGACCGCATCGACAGCTTAACCGCCACCATGCCGTTCGCGGTGCTGTTCTTTGCCGGAGCACTGGCCAGATGACATTACCGCGGGCCGTCTCCGTAGCGGTGCTTGGTTCAACCGGAAGTATTGGCGTCAACACGCTTTCGGTCATCGCGCAACACCCGCAGCGTTTCGAGGTGTTTGCACTGGCCGCCAACAGCGATGTCGAGACTATGTTCGCCCAATGCGAGGCGTTCAGGCCGCGCTACGCAGTGCTTGCGAACGAGTCAGCGGCGGCGCGCCTCGCGGCGCGCGTCGGCGACGCAGGCCTCGATTGCGAGGTCATGGGAGGTGCGGCGGCGCTGCTAGACGTGGCGACCCGGCCGGAGGTAGACGCGGTTATGGCAGCCATTGTCGGTGCCGCCGGACTGGCGTCGACACTGGGCGCGGCAAAAGCCGGCAAGAAGATCATGCTTGCGAACAAGGAATCGATGGTCATGGCGGGACCACTGCTAATCGATACTGCGCGTGCGAGTGGCTCCGCGCTGCTGCCGATTGACAGCGAGCACAACGCGATATTTCAGGCGTTGCCAGCGAATTTCGCGCGTGACATGGATGCGGCCGGCATCCGCCGGCTGATTCTGACGGCCTCGGGCGGACCCTTCTTGCATGCCTCGGCCGAAGTGCTCGCCGGGGCGACGCCCGACCAGGCGTGCGCGCACCCGAAATGGTCGATGGGACGCAAGATTTCGGTCGATTCGGCGACGCTGATGAACAAGGGGCTGGAGGTCATCGAGGCCCATTACCTGTTCGGTGCGAAACCGGAACAGATCGACGTGGTCATACATCCCCAGAGCATTGTGCACTCTATGGTGGAATATGTTGACGGCTCGGTCATTGCCCAGATGGGAAATCCCGACATGCGCACGCCCATTGCGCACGCGCTGGCGTACCCGCAGCGGGTCGAGGCGGGCGTGAAAAGACTGGATCTGGCGGGCGCGGGACGGCTCGACTTCACAACGCCGGACTGTGAACGGTTTCCTTGTTTGCGGCTGGCTTACCAGGCCCTGCGGGCCGGAGGCAGTGCACCGGTGTATCTGAACGCGGCCAACGAAGTCGCGGTGGACCGGTTTCTGAACCATGAGATCGCGTTCAACGCGATTGCGGAGATCGTGGAGAAGGTCATGGATGACCTGCCGTCGCAGCGGGTCGAGTCAATCGAACAAATCCTTGCGGCGGACGGTTCCGCGCGTGCTGCCGCGGCGAAGCTGGCGAGCCGTGGCTCGGGTTTGGCGGAGCGTCGCGCAGCAGGCGGGTTGGGACACTGATGGAACTGGTTTCAACTCTGGGCGCCTTCGTCCTCGCGCTCGGCATCCTGATCGTCTTTCACGAATTCGGACACTACCTGGTTGCCAGGCTGGCAGGCGTCAAGGTGCTGCGCTTTTCGGTCGGATTCGGGATGCCCTTGCTGAAGAAGAGATTCGGCCGCGACCAAACCGAGTGGGTCCTTGCGGCATTTCCGTTCGGCGGTTACGTCAAGATGCTGGACGAGCGCGAAGGCGAGGTGGATCCGGCGGAAAGTCACCGCGCATTCAACCGTCAGTCGGTCTGGCGTCGCATCGCCATCGTTGCTGCCGGGCCGATCGCCAATTTTCTCCTGGCAATCCTGCTCTACTGGATCCTTTTTGTTTCGGGAGTGCCGGGTTTGAAGCCGGTTGTGGGCGAGCCGCCTGCAAACACCCCGGCGGCGATAGCGCAACTGCGCTCTGGTGATCTCATCCTCAAGGTCAACGAGGTGCCTGTGGAGACATGGCAGTCGCTGCGATGGGAGTTGCTCGATCACGCAGTGCAGAAGAGCGTCGTCAAGCTTGAAATCGTGAACGAGCAAGACCAGCTGCGCTTTGCCAACCTGGACCTCAGCGGCATTGGACCGGAAGAACTCGACGCCGGATTGCTCGAACAGATCGGCATCGTCCGCTATGACGCCCCGATCGCTCCGGTGATCGGCGATGTCCTGGAGGGTGACCCGGCGAGCCGGGACGGACTTCGTAGCGGCGATGTGATCGAAGCAGTCGGCGACAAGCCGGTGCTGCGATGGTCAGAGGTTGTAGAGGCGGTCCGGGCGGCGCCCGGGCAAGCACTCGCGTTTGACCTGTTGCGCGACGGCGTCGCTGTCAGGGTGACGGTGGTAACGGACTCGGTCGCCGACGGCGACACCGAGATCGGCAGAATCGGTGCCGGCCCGCAAATCGATGAGGAGAGGCTGGAACGGCTGCTGGTCCAGGTGCGCTATCCGGTTGGCGAGGCCATGTACCGCGCGACGGCGAAAATGTTTGAAGTTTCGGTGTTTACCTTGCGCATGCTCGGACGCATGATCGTGGGAGACATTTCACTCAAGAATCTTTCCGGCCCGATCACCATCGCCGACTACGCCGGGCAATCGGCGAAGGTAGGTTGGCTTGCATACCTCAATTTCCTGGCGCTGATCAGCATCAGCCTCGGCGTGCTCAATCTTTTACCGGTGCCGGTGCTCGATGGCGGGCACTTGATGTACTACCTGGTCGAGATCGGAAAAGGCAGTCCGGTTTCGGAGCGCGCGCTTGAGTTGGGACAGCGAATCGGACTCGTACTGCTGTTCGCCTTGATGGCATTCGCGATCTATAACGACCTGGGCCGCCTTGCTTCCGGCTGACAGAAGATCATGAAGCGCGCCCTGGCCCTCTTTCTGTGGGCATTGATCCCTGCAAAGCTGGTTCATGCGTTTGACCCGTTCGTGGTCGAAGACATCCGTGTCGAGGGTATCCAGCGCACCGACGCCGGAACGGTGTTCACCTATCTCCCGGTAAAGGTGGGCGACACCGTGGACGAGGAGCGCGCCAGCGAGGCGATAAGGGCCTTGTTCAAGACCGGTTTTTTCAATGACGTGCGTTTGGACAAGAGCGGTAACGTGCTTGTCGTGATCGTACAGGAGCGGCCTGCCATCGCGAATATCGAGGTCAGCGGTTCCAAACAGTTTCCCGCGGATCAGCTCGAAGAAGGTCTGCGCCAGGTCGGGCTGAAGGAGTCGCGGATATTCGACCGCGCCTTGCTCAACAAGGCGGAGCAGGAGATCAAGAACCAGTACATCAGCGCGGGCAGGTACGGTGTGGAGATAGAAACCACGGTTACGCCTCTGGAGCGCAACCGGGTGGCGCTCAGTTTTTCTATTTTCGAAGGGCGCGTTGCCAAAATCAGGGAGATCAACTTCGTCGGCAATGAGATCTTCGATGACGAAACGTTGCTGAACGAGTTCACTCTCACCACCCCCGGCCTGATGACCTGGTACACCGATTCCGACCAGTACTCGAGGCCGAAGCTCCAGGCTGACCTGGAAAGCTTGCGCACCTATTACCTCAATCGAGGGTATATCGAGTTTTCCATCGACTCGACGCAGGTTTCGATTTCGCCGGACAAAGAGAACATCTACATCACCATCAATGTAACCGAGGGCAACAAGTACACTGTCAAGAGCATCGCGCTTGCCGGTGACCTTGTGGTGCCCGCCGAGGAATTGAACGCGATGGTGAAAGTCGTCCCCGGCGACGTCTTTTCCAGAGAGGACCTCACAGAGACAACGAAGTTGATATCCGACCGCCTGGGTGACGAGGGCTACGCATTTGCCGCGGTCAACGCGGTGCCGGAGCTCGACCGGGAAAACAGGGAAGTGGCATTTACGTTGTACGTTGACCCCGGGCGACGTGTCTACGTCCGGCGCGTCAACATTTCGGGAAACACGGCCACACGTGACGAAGTCATTCGCCGCGAGTTGCGTCAACTCGAAAGTGCATGGTACTCGACAAAGAAACTGAACCGGTCGCGCCAGCGCGTCGACGGCCTTGGTTTCTTTTCCGAAGTTCAGATCGACACGCCATCGGTCCCCGGCACCTCCGACCAGGTTGACGTCAATATCAAGGTGACGGAGCGTTCCACCGGCAGCCTGAATTTCGGCATTGGTTATTCGACGACTGAAAAGGTAGTGGTCACCGCATCCCTCTCGCAGCAGAACATCATGGGGACCGGAAATGCGCTGTCGTTCACGATCAACTCGGGAAGCGTTAACCAGACCTACGCACTGGCATACACCAATCCGTATTACACCGATGATGGCGTCAGCAGGGGCTTCGACCTTTACCGGCGCGACCTCGATTCGAGCAGTCTTTCGGTGTCGCCATTTACGACCAGTACCACCGGGCTAGGTGTTCGATTCGGGGTACCGGTGACCGAGTTCGATCGCATCAACTATGGATTGGCCTACGAAAGAACGGATATCGGCGTGTTCGCCGACAGTCCGCCGCGCTATATAGACTTCGTCAATGAATTCGGAGACGTCACCGAAGCGTACCCGCTGACGGTAGGCTGGGCGCGTGACAAGCGCGACAGCGTAATCTATACAACCGCCGGCACCATCCAACGCCTCAATGGGGAGGTCAGTGTTCCACTGGGTGATTTGACCTACTACCGGCTGACATATCAGCTTCAATGGTATTATCCCTTGTCAAGGAAGCTGACGATCCTCACGGAAGGCAGGGTAGGGTACGCTGATGGTTACAACAACCAGTCGCTGCCCTTCTACAAGAACTTCTATGCCGGCGGCGTCAACACGGTCAGGGGTTATGCCACAGCGACGTTGGGGCCGAAAGACGTGAACGGCGATGCGCTTGGCGGATCACGTCAGGTGATTGGAACAATGGAATTGCTGTTCCCGGTCCCGGGCCTGGACAAGGACCGGTCGGCAAGGCTGGCGGCGTTCGTGGACGCCGGTATGGTGGGTGAGACTTATGACTACATATTCTCCGAGATCCGGTATTCAACCGGGCTGGCCTTCAGCTGGTTTTCGCCGGTTGGCCCGCTGCGCATAAGTTTTGCGTGGCCTATCAATGACCAG
>LJTS01000166.1 GCA_001304425.1 Betaproteobacteria bacterium SG8_40 | reverse complement strand
CGCGGTCCAGCAATCTTGCATGGACGGAAAAGATGTCACCCGCGTAGGCTTCACGTCCCGGGGGGCGCCGCAACAGCAGAGACAGTTCGCGGTAGGTTCTGGCATGCGTCGACAGGTCATCGTAGACCACCAGAACGTCCTGACCTTGCTGCATCCAGAATTCAGCGATCGCGCAACCGGCGAATGGTGCGAGATGCTGCAGGCCGGGCAGTCCGCTTGCCTCCGCCACGACAACGGCGGTGTACTCGAGGGCACCAAAGTGACGCAGCAGTTCAATGGTGTTGACGACAGTCGAGCGTTTTTGTCCGATCAGCACATACACGCAACGGACATTCTTGTTCTTCTGGTTGATCACTGCGTCGATCGCAAGCGAGCTGCGCCCCAAGCCCTCGTCGCCTATGAGCAGTTGCCGCTGTCCCTTGCCGATCGGAATCATGGTATCGATGATCTTGATGCCGGTGTAGAGGGGGTTATGCACAAAGTCGCGCGCTACGATGGGGGGCGAGGTGGATTCGAGCGCTTGCCACCGGGTATGGATCGGCGGCGAATCGCCGTCAAGCGGTTCGCCCAGTGGATCAACGATTCTTCCGAGCAGCGCATCACCGGCGGGCACACTCAACGGCCGGCCCGTGCGCTGGGCGCTGGTGCCGGCGGTCAACGCGTCGGTTTCTTTCAGTAATACCGCGCCGATCAGTTTCTGCGTGAGATCAAAAACCATCGCCCGGCTGCCATCTTCAAACACCAGAATGTCGTGTTCGTGGATGCGAAGTCGAGGCTGGTAGTCCGCCAGCCACTCGGCCTGTCGTCCAAGCAAACCATTGACGCTGCCGGATTCGCTACTGCCCATGTGCGAGTTCAGCCATTCCCTTGAGTTCATCCTGCAGATTCGCACTCAACACCCAGGCGCCAAGGGTAATGTGCACACCAGCCAGCAGTTCCTTGTTCTGCCCGAACCGCAACGGTACGGTGCGGCCGGCAAATCTGGTCATCGCTTCCTCGAGCCTCTGGCGATGATCGTCGGAAAGCGGGAATGCGCTGGAGACCTGGATTTCGCCGGGTGTCGCCTCAAAGCTCTTTCGTATTTCTGCGACGCGGTCGGGAGGCAACTGGTTCAGTTCGTCGATCACCATGTCAACGAGCCGGCCTTCAACCTCCGGCCCGGCCGCTTGCTCAAGGAGGCGCGTCGCGAACGTTGCCGCCTGCATCAGCGCCGTCTCCTCCGTTTTGTGTAGCGCGTCGATCTGGCGCCGGCTCTCGGCTACGCGCACTTTCTCTTCTTCCTGCTGCAACACCGATTTCATATCGGCAATTTTTTGTGCGCGCTGGACCTCGATTTCCCGGGCAAGGTCTTCGCGCGCTTTCTGGCGCTCCTTGCTCCAGTCAGCAAGCCGGCGCTGATACTGCTCTTGCAGCTTTTCGGCATCTGTATGCAGTGCCTCGGCTTCGGCCCGGGTCTTCTCGATGGCGGCGCGCCGTTTTGCGATGATGTCAAGAACCGGTTTGTACAGGAAATGCTTGAGGATCCAGAGCAGGACCAGGAAATTGATCAACTCCAGCACAAAGGTGGACCAACTCAGCTCCATTGTGGTTTGCGTCCCTGTGTCGATGAGATCGGCGTGTTTGCTGTGGTCACCGGATTACTTGAGAAGATATTCCAGCAAGGGATTACGGAACAACACGATGAGCACGATCACCAATACATAGATCGCGAGCGATTCGATCATTGCCAACCCGATAAAAAGTGTTCGCATGATGGACTTTTCCGCTTCCGGTTGACGCGACAACGCATCCATGGCCCGACTGATCGCCCAACCCATGGCGATGGCGGGCAGCATGACGCCGAGAGCAATCCCCAAAACCGCCGCTACGGTCGAAGCCAGTGTAAAAGTGGACAAATCAGGCATGGGCTATTCCTTCTGTTTTTGCCGAAGTTGTTGGGACTGTATGCTGCCGGCCACGTAAATCAGTGCCAGCATGCCGAAAATGTACGCCTGTACCAGTGCTTCGATGATGTGAAGCATCAGGATCGGAACCGGGGCCAGAAAACCGGCCACCAACAGGATCAACAGCGCCGCCATTTCCAGGCTCATCATGTTGCCGAACAGTCGCACTGCGAGCGCAACGGTACGGGTAACCTCGCTGATCAAGTGAAACGGCAGCAGGATGGGGCTGGGGGTCAGGTAATGGCGCAAATAATTCTTGATGCCGCTGATACGAATGCCGTACCAGACCGTCGACAAAAATACCAGGAACGCCAGCGCCGCAGTCGCGGAGAGATCCCTGGTCGGGGAATGCGCGCCCGGAATCAGTCCGGTGAGGTTGGCAATCACCAGGAAAATCCAGAGTGTGCCGATGAACGGAAGAATTCTCTGGCTGTGCTCTGGCGCGACGGCTGAGATCGCATTCTCGATGGCCAAAACTACGCCTTCCACCGCTGTCTGCACTGGCCCGGGTTCCATCCGCAACCGGCGCGACAGCAGCCATGCGAACAAGCCGAGCAGGGCCATGATCGCCCAGGTGGTCACCACGGTATTGGTGATGGCCAAAGGCCCGAGGCTGAACAGTGGAAGAATCTGTATGTTGCCGTCGTTCACGCGTCATTCCCTGATGAACAGATAGACGTTCAGCCCACCGACGAACACGCCGATCAGGATCAGGCTGATGGTCCATTGGATGGAGTATCCCGTTACCATGCTGTCCAGCCATCGGCCCAGGTAGGCGCCGCCAATTACGGGCAGTACGAACAACAACCCAAGCGTGCCGATATAGACTGTCTGGCCGAGCAGGTTGGGGCGCTCGCTCTCGGCTTTCTTCATGCGCTGGGACTGACGTTCGACCTGTTTCCTCAAATCGTCCGGCTGCGGCATCAATGTCATGCTGCGCTCCTGCGTCCCATTTCCCAAAGGCGCTTCAGCGCTTCCTGTTCCATTTGGCGCAGACTGTGTTTTATCGTTTTCAGCGCGTCTTCTTCCGCCAGCAGTTGTTGTTGCAAGGCCTGGCTTATACGCATGTGGTCGTCGTCGAGCAGGTAGCGGCGTGTGCTCAGTGTCAGTTTGTCGTCGTGAAAATACAGTACTGCCCCTGGCAGGGCCAGATACCTCCAGTGTTCTTCGCCCACGCGAAAACGGGCCAGCCCGACAATGAGGGAGGTCATCATGCGTGCATGGCCGGCGAGAATGCCAAAGCTGCCGGAGGCGTCCTCGCCCGAGAACGACGTCACACCGGCTATTTCTTCCGACTGCGTGGCGTCCTGGAGTTGCAGGGTGAAAGTTTTCATGGCGTGGCTTCGCTCATCTTCCCACGCATGTAGCAGTGATCTTCGGGAACGTCGTCATGGCGTCCGGCCAGAAAGGCTTCGCAATCGTCAAGCGTGTCCTGCAAGGGGACGGAAGCGCCTTCTATGCCGGTGTGTGAAGCTGTGGTCCAGAAGGGCTGGCTGAGATAACGCTGAAGTTTTCGCGCTCGCGCGACAATCTTGCGGTCCCTCGCCGACAACTCCTCGACGCCGAGCATGGCGATGATGTCTTCGAGTTCCTGGTACCTCGCAAGGTGTTCGCGCACGGCGCCTGCGATGTCGTAGTGACGGTTGCCCAGGGTATGACGGTCCATCAGCTTGCTGCCCGATTGCAATGGGTCGACAGCAGGGTAAATGCCTTTTCCCGCCTGATTGCGGGACAGGATCACGGTCGTGTCGAGATGGCTGAGAATGGCTGTGACGGCGGGATCCGTCATGTCATCGGCCGGAACGTACACGGCCTGAACGGAGGTGATGGCTCCGTCGCGGGTCGACAGTATCCGATCCTGCATCTCCGCAACCTCGGTCGTGAGCGTCGGTTGATAACCGACGGTGGCAGGCATGCGCCCGAGCAAGCTGGAAACTTCGCTGCCGGCCTGGACGAAACGGAAAATGTTGTCCATCACGAACAGCACTTCTTTCTGCATGCTGTCGCGAAGGTACTCGGCGTACGTGAGTGCCGAGAGCCCGACGCGGAACCTCACGCCCGGTGACTCGTCCATCTGGCCGAAGACCATGAGTGTTTGCGGCAGCACGCCGGCCTTGCGGATCTCGTGCCACAGTTCATGGCCTTCGCGGATACGCTCGCCCACGCCAGCGAATACCGACACGCCCTCGTGCAATTTCGCCACGGCGTGCATGAACTCCATGATCAGGACGGTCTTGCCCACACCGGCACCGCCGAACAAGCCTGTCTTCCCACCCCTGACAAAGGGGCAGAGCAGATCGATGACCTTGATGCCGGTTTCCAGTACATCACCGGTGCCGACTGCTTCCTGAATCGGTGCCGGACGGCTGTGGACATTACGGAATTCATCTGCGGAAAGCGCGCTGTCACCATCCAGTGGTTCACCGAAAATATTCAGAAGTCGTCCCAGACATTCTGCCGTGACCGGCACATGCAGTGGTGCGCCGGTGTCGTAAACGGTCATGCCGCGGTACAGGCCGGCGCTATGGTGCAGTGTGATTGCGCGCAGGCAATGCGCATTGATATGTTGATGTACCTCGAACAGGTAGGTGTCGTGATCGATGTGCGCGCACAGCGCCTGTCGCAGCGGCGGCAGCGTTTCACAGGAGATGACGACCACCGGGCCGTGGATCTCCGTGATGACGCCTACAGGGGTCAGTTGTTTCTGTTCGTCAACGACTGGCGCAGTCGACATGGTGGCTGGAACGTCCGGATTCATTGCCTTTGAACGACTATCGTAACGTATCTGCTCAGGGTGATCCGGCATGTTCATTCGTGCCCGGCAATTTTCGCCCAAGCGTTCCTTTGTGTTTCTCGGAATACGACAATTGGCCGCAGAATGCGAAACGGCGCAGCCAACTGTGGATGTGGCTGTCCGGCATGACACAGCCTGTTGGTGTTATGCATCCGATCGGCTGAGACCGGTTTTCTTTTCGACAAGGCCATGCCCGGGACAGGCATCACATGTGTTCATTTCGCGAGGACATACGTGCCCGGTGCATCGCACAGCGCCGCATACCCCGCGCTGGCGTTCCCCATAGCGGGGCATCGGTTTCTGCTGCCCGAATGCTGCGCCAGCCACGCTTGCCAGGCAGGCCACCAGGAACCGTCGCTGGCCGTATTGATATCCAGCCATTTTTTCGGGCCAACATAGGGTTCGCCTTCTCTCTTGGTGGCGACCCGGAAGTGGCGTCCGGGGTGTCCCGGCTCGCTGATGATTCCGGCGTTATGCCCGCCACTGGTGAGCAGGAATGTGACCTCCGTGTCGGTCAGCAGGTTGATCTTGAAAACCGACTGCCACGGCGCAACGTGATCCGCTTCGGCCCCGACGCAAAATATCGGAGCGCGGATGTCAGTCAGCGCGACCGGTGTGTCGCCTACGCAATAATGACCCTCCGCCAGCTGGTTCTGGAGAAAAAGTTTTCTCAGGTACTCAGAGTGCATCCGGTAAGGCATGCGCGTCGGGTCGGCATTCCATGCCATCAGGTCGATCATCGGAGTGCGCTGGCCCATCAGGTAATCATGGACGATACGGGACCAGATCAGGTCGTTGGACCGCAATAGCTGGAAAGCGCCCGCCATTTGCCCGGTTTCAAGGTAGCCTTTGTCCCACATCAGGTCTTCGAGGTACGAGACCTGGCTTTGATCGATGAACAGCATCAGCTCGCCGGCTTCGGTGAAGTCGGTCTGCGCAGCAAACAACGTCATCGATTTGAGCCAGTCACTGCCGTCGCGCCCAAGGGCCGCGCCGGCAATCGAGAGCAGTGTGCCGCCAATGCAGTAACCCACTGCGTGTACGTTCTCGCCGGGGACGATCGATCGCACTGCCTCCAGAGCCCGCATCACGCCCAACTCCAGATAATCGTCCATGCCCAGATCCCGGTCGTCTTCCGTCGGGTTTTTCCACGAGATCATGAAAACGGTATGGCCCTGTTCGACGAGGAATCTGACCATCGAATTGCCGGGCGAAAGGTCGAGGATGTAGTTTTTCATGATCCACGCCGGAACGATCAGCACCGGCTCCGGATACGCCGTATCGGTCGCTGGTGAATACTGGATCAGTTCGATCAGCCGGTTGCGATAGACAACTCTTCCCGGTGTTATCGCCACTTCCTTGCCAACGCGGAATTTCTCCGTGCCGGCCGGGGGCATTTGCAGAACCGCGCGCTCCCAGTCCTCGAACAGATTCTGCATCCCGCGCACCAGATTCATTCCGGCCGAGGCGATTGTCGCCTTGAGCACTTCGGGGTTGGTCAACAGGTAATTTGAGGGCGAGAACGTGTCAAGCGCCTGCCGTGCAGAGAAAGACACGACATTACGATCATGCTCCGAGACGCCCTCTACGTTTGCCGTGGCGTTATGCCACCACTGTTGCAGGAGGAGGAAAGCCTGGTAGTAGATCGAGAAAGGCGGTTTTTGCCACTCCTCGCCTTTGAAACGATGGTCTTGCGGTAACGGTTCTATGCACGGCTCGGTTGCTCTGCCGGAGAGCAGGGCGCCGACATAATGGTTGAACTTGACGCTTTTGCGAAACGCCTTTTCGAACAACTCGCCTTGCTTGCCGGGTGAATTGGCCAGATGTACCGCCCAGTCTAGATAGGCAGTCAATGCCGAGGCCGGGGACAGGCCTGCCGTTAGCTTCGCTTCGTTTGCGTGAAGCAGCCTGTCAACAGGAAAGACATGAGTGGGCTGCCGGGAAGATTCCGTCATTGCAAGTCTCCGCAGGATACGGCGGCGTCGATCTGCCGGTGGGACGCCCGCATTGGGGGCGATTTTTTTTCGCGAGGCGAGAATACTGCACTGTTCAACCGGTGCCGCAGTTGACGCAAGTCAACGCACCATCGGGCGGCGCAGACCGCGGCTTTGGCCGGTTTTCGGCGCTTCCGGCGGAACGGCGCCAACGCAAAGGTCTGGATGGCGAGAACGCCGAAGCGCGCTGCAACGTCCTCGCCGCTGTCGCGCCTCTACGTCGCGCAGCGGTGCGGCGAGGACCGGGCATCACCGAGCGCTGGTCTTATCCGCAGGCGGAGGTTTGAAAACTGACGCTCCGTCATCGAGATGCAATCCCGGGTTTGCGGCCAATCCACGGATTCGTCGCTTCCAGTTGGGCGCCGAGCCTGAACAGCGTTGCTTCGTC
>LJTS01000075.1 GCA_001304425.1 Betaproteobacteria bacterium SG8_40 | reverse complement strand
CCACGCACCGGAGTGGAGCGAGGACGCGCTTTCCGGGATGCTGCCGGGTGCGTTCGACTGGCCGTTGTTCCTGCTGGCGCTGGGGCTGATGGGCAGCCCGATCGCGAACATGTGCTGGCAACTCCGGGCGGGCGCGTTCAGTAGACGCCGAAACGATGGCCAACCCTGATCATGGCGCAGGCAGGCCACATGAGTGACAATGCACAGGAATCGGTCGATTCCAAAGAAACAACGGCGCGCCTGGAATGCGGCGCTCTGTAGGACGGTTAAGGAGAACACATGTCGGGGACAGGTCTATCGGGTGTCGCGGTCGTCACCGGCGGAGCAAGCGGCATCGGCGCGGCCTGCGGCGCCGAGTTGGCAGCTCGCGGCGCGCAAGTAGTACTGCTCGACCGTGACAAGGGCGTTCACGAAGTTGCAGGCGAGATCGGAGCCCGCAGCTATATCTTGGATGTAACGGATGATGCCGCAATGCAGGGAATTGCCGGCCAAATCGAAAATGAAGCGGGCCCGGTAGAGATACTGGTCAACAGCGCGGGAATTCTGCAGCAGCCGCTGCCCCCGGAGCGGTTGTCGATGCAAGTCTGGGACGACGTCATTCGCGTGGACCAGCGCGGGACCTATCTCGCCAGCGTCGTGTTCGCCGCCGCCATGAAAAAGCGCGCACGCGGCAGCATCGTCAACATCGCGTCCATCGTCGGCTCCCGATCGGCACCGCTACACGCCTATGCACCGGCAAAAGCGGCCGTCATCTCGATCACCGAGTGCCTCGCTGCGGAGTGGGGTCCATCGGGCATCCGGGTCAATGCCGTATCGCCCGGGCATACCCGCACACCGGCCTTGCAGGCAGCCATTGACGCAGGTGAGCGCGACGTTGCATTGTTCGAGCGCAATAACGCGCTGGGCCGCATGGTCGAACCAGTCGAGATCGCGCGCGCGGTCGCTTTCCTGGCAAGTACCGACGCGGCTGCGATCACCGGTGCCAATCTTCCGGTCGACTGCGGCTGGCTGGTCACAGGGTCGTGGCACTCGTACGGCGGCCTGCGGAAGAAATCCTGACATCGAAGCCCGGGAAACGCATTGCCGGACTCCAGTTTTGTCCGGTTGTTTGCGGCGCGCCTTGCCGTCCGTGATGGCGTGCTGCGCTACGCCCGGCGCAGCAAGCGCTGAACCGAAATGCCCATGCATTGCATGAATGCCATATGCGCAAGCATGTCAAACCGCTACCTGACAGCACCGTTATGAATCAGAAAACGAAATGACCCTGCTTCGCCTGATTCTCATCGCGGTACTGTCGCACATGGTCTTCGTGAGCGCGCGCATGACCGCTTCGCTCTACGCACTGGCGAACCAGGCTTCGACCTTTACCGTCGGCGTCATTCTCGCGCTGTTCTCACTGGTGCCGATGCTGGTCTCGGTCCGTGCCGGGCGCTGGGTCGACGCCGTCGGGCCACGGCGACCGACGCTCATTGGCGTTGTACTGATACTCGGTGGTGCGCTGCTGCCGTCGGGGTTTTCCTATGCGGCTGCCGACCTCGCCCCCGTGCTGGTGGCCGCATCGTTGATCGGCGCCGGTTCCGCCCTGGTAATGCTTTCCATCCAGCAGGTCATCGGCGAGCGCGCCGACCCTGCCCGCCGGCCTGCTGCGTTTGCGTGGTTTGCCATGGGCGCGTCCGTTTCGGGTTTCTCCGGTCCGGTGCTGAGCGGAATCCTCATCGATTCGTTTGGCCACCGGTCAGCCTTCGGTGCCCTGGTAATCGTTGCGCTGCTTGCAGTAGCGCTGGTGTGGGCCAACCGCGGCCTGATGCCGTCACGGCAAGGCAGCGTGGAACCACCGCCCGAGCCAATGCGCCCGATGGAGCTGTTCAGGCTGATTGAACTGCGCCATTTGCTGGTCGCAACTGCACTGATCTCCATGTCGTGGGATCTGCAGTCCTTCGTCATCCCGGTGCATGGCACCCAGGTAGGCCTGTCAGCCTCCGAGATCGGTTTTGTTCTCGGTTGCTTTGCCCTCGCAACCTTCGTCATCCGCCTGGCGATGCCGGTGCTGGCACGGCGCTTCAGCGAATGGCAGGTGCTGACGTTCACGCTGTTCTGCGCCGCACTGGCCTTCGCGCTGTTTCCGTTCTTCTCGTCGGGCCCGCCAATGATGGCGATCGCCTTCCTGCTCGGCCTCGGATTGGGCGCCGCGCAACCCAACATCATGTCGCTGGTTCACTCGCAGTCACCCCAGGGCAGGGTCGGCGAAGTGCTCGGAGTACGCTCGACGATTATTCACAGCAACCAGGTGGTGCTACCGCTCGTATTCGGCGCGTTCGGCTCGGTGCTCGGCGCCGCGGCAATGTTCTGGATGATGGCAGCGCTGGTGTTTTCCGGCGGCGTCGGGGCGGTGCGGTGGCAGAAGCACCGGCGCTGAGCAGCGCAACGCGAGCGGCAATCACCTGAGGCACGGGGCGGGCTACGCTCCGCGCAGGAAGAAGAACGCGGGTAACAGAGCGAGCGGCGCCCCGTTACCGGAGCGCGACCGCTTCGCCACCTGTCGCTCACGCACTCGAGGGGGGTCGCCGGCCAGCAGTCTGTCTGCGGGCGACGACACGGCGATTGACGCAGGATCTGTATCTATCTGATTTCCAAAGGCGCCGGCGCTCGGCACATCACTTGCAGTAGACAGACCACGCAAACAAGTGGTCATGCACAATCAGGAGAACGCGATGATGAATACCGGACAGGCCACTCAGCACGGCAGATACAACCTCGACGCAGGCAGGTCGCGCCTCCTCTGGTCCCGCCACCAGATCATCATGATGCTGCGCCGCTTCGTTCGCGAAGACCGCCCCGTCTCAGTCCACTATGACGACGAAGACAAGGTAATCGTCACCCGCGCGTTGGGGGTCGACCCCGACCGCGATCGCGTCTATTTCCAGTACGGTGACCACAAGGCAAACAATACGCAATTGCTGCGCTGTCCGGAAGTGCGTTTTTCGTTCGAAGATGGATCGGCCAAGTCGCAGTTCAGCAGCCCGCGCATTCGCGACGTCCTGTTCGAAGGCCGGCCCGTTTTCCAGATTCCCATTCCCGATCGCATCGTTCAGGCCGATCGCCGTTTGCATCAGCGCGTCAAGGTCCCGGAAGTCTCAGCACCGGTCGTGGTGGTCAATCTGCCGGATGGTCGCAAGGCAGAAGGCCGGCTGTCAGACATGAGTGCCGGCGGCATCGGCGTCATCGGTCTCGCAGCGGACCTGAAGATCCGGCCCGGGACCGTTATTCGCAACTGCCTCATATTGCTCGACGGCAACGAACGGGTGGTCGTCGACCTCGAGATCCGCCATGCGCGCGTCGCGATGGGCCTGGAGGGACGACTGATGCACCACGTGGGTTTCAGCCTGGCTTCCCGGCCGAAGGAGTTTTCCGAGTTGCTGAAGGCGTTCACCGTCGAGTTCTAGACTCCGGCCGCCCGGCGCGAGCCGGCGCCGCCGCTCCTCGATTGCCTGGCCTCGCCGGGCTACTACGGTCTTACACGGTGTGCTGACCGCCGCCGCTGTCCTTGCCAAGCCGCCGCACGAATTCCAGAATCACATCATTGGTCTTCTGCGGTGCTTCCAGCATCGGAAAATGTCCGACGCCTTCGATCACTGCAACGGTCACATCCCCGAGTGCCTGCGTGACCGCATCCACCCATGGGGTCGACTGTCCCGGCAACAGCGATGCGCGATTGAGGTCAGTGTCGAGCGTGGTCGACTGAATCACCAGCGCCGGCACGCTGATGCCGGCCAATACCGGACGGACCCGTGACCCGTCCCAGCGAACAACGTTGGGCCAGAGTTTTTTTGCGAAATCCATCCTGATTCCGGGCATTCCCGCCATCACGAACTCACGCGCTGCAGCGGGCGTTCCCGGGACCCAAAACCCCTCGTACAGATGCCGGATGAAGGCCTGCATGCCAATGCGGTCCAACTTCTCGGCAGCTCCCTTTACCGCCGCATCGACGTCGCTGCGCGAGACAATGCTGCCGTCGACGTAAACAACGCCGCGGACCCGCTGCGGCGACTGGCTTGCCATCTCCGAAATCACCCGGCAACCCATGCTGTGTCCGACCAGCACTGCCTCGTCCAGTTGCAGTCCGTCCAACGTCGCGTTGGCCGCCGCCGCGAGCGCCTCGATGGTCGCCTCCGGCGAATCCGCGGAGGCGCCGTGACCGGGCAGATCGATGGCGACGCAACGGTGACTGTTCGAAATGCCGGTCAGTTGTTCTTTCCAGCTGGAAAGATCACAGGTAAATCCGTGTATCAGGACGAGCGCAGGGTCGCCTCGCCCGCGGTCCACAAGGTTCAGTGCCGAATCGTTCATGCCTCGTTTCCTCGAAAATGGTTGCGGGTCGTTTGCGCAAACTCTGGCTGGACCGGCTGCCCGGCAAGCCATGATTGAGCGTCCCTGGCACCACATGCCCCGGCCAGAGCATAGCCTGATAGGGTCACGGGCGCATACGCACTCGCCTCTCGAACAGCGGACGGAAAAAAACCAGTTCCGACGCATTGCCTGCGAACCCTTCGGCCTGTGCCGCATGCCCGCGAGCGAAGAAGCCTCGAACCGGAGCAACAAGACAAGGCGTGCGTGACGGCGTGCTGCCCATCAGGCACCGGTTGCGATTTCGTCCGGCGGTGACCGGGTCCCCAGGGTGGTCGACGTTTTTCAGCATGCGGTAAGCCCCGCCCGCTTCCGTTGCGGATTTTGGTGAAATTTTCCCGTCAAAATCAAGTAACAGGAAATATTTCCCAACAACTGCGCGACAAGCCAGAAAAACAGGGAGCCTTTTTCGGTTCTTCGAAAGTAACATGCTCCCCAGGTAATTGCCGGGTATGCGAAGCGGGTAAAGCGCTCGTGCGCCCGGGTTCGAACGGTAACAAGAACAGTTGCGGGCCAGGTTTTGGCCAGTGCGCGGATACACAGCGGCCGGACAATCCGCCGCCCCGGAGGAGTAGCCATGAACAATGAGAGGGTTATCGCAACGTATCTGATCGAGACGCCACACGCGCTCGAAGATGCGGCAGCAGTGATTGCCGGAGAGCAGTCGAGCGGCACCTTCGTGTCGGTGCCGGGCGAGACCAGCGAACTGAAGGAACGCTTTGGCGCCAGGGTGCTGGATATCACGCCGCTCGACACGGTGGCGTCTCCAAGCCTGCCGGGAAGCAAGCCGCCGAAGTCCTCAGCATCGTCCGCAAAATACCATCGGGGGCGAGTAAGAGTCTCGTTTCCCCTCCACAACTTTGGCGCATCGCTGACGAGCCTGCATTCGACCGTCGCCGGCAATCTTTACGAGTTGCAGGAGTTGTCCGGCATCAGGCTCGAGGACCTTGAGTTGCCCGCGCCATTCGCCGAACGCTACCCGGGACCGGGATTCGGCATCGCCGGTACCCGAAAGCTCGCGCAGGTCGAGAAACTGCCGTTGATCGGCACCATCATCAAACCCAGCATTGGCTTGTCGACCGATGCGCTCGCAAGCCTGGTGCGTGATCTCGCCACCGCCGGCCTGGACTTCATCAAGGACGATGAGTTGCAGGCCGATCCGACCTATGCGCCGTTTGCCGAACGGGTTGCCGCCGTCATGCCGGAAATCGAGCGGGTCGCCGACCAAACCGGCAAGAAAACGATGTATGCCTTCAACATCACCGGCGACATCGACCACATGCTGCGCAGCCATGACCTCGTGAAGCAGCACGGCGGCACCTGCGTCATGGTGAACGTCAACAGCGTTGGACTAGCGGCGGTAGCGCATTTGCGCAAACACTGCGATCTGCCAATACACGGTCACCGCGCCAACTTCGGTGCGATGTCGCGCCACCCGCTTCTGGGAATCGGCTTCACTGCATTCCAGAAACTGTTTCGCCTGGCCGGGGTCGACCATCTCCACGTCGGTGGCTTCAACAGCAAGTTCTACGAAACCAACGACGAGGTCGGACAATCGATCGTCGACTGCCTGACGCCGATGTTCGGCGATTACCGTGCTATGCCCGCCATCTCTTCGGCGCAATGGGCCGGTTCGGCGCCCGAAATATATGCGGCAACCAGAACCACTGACGTCGTTCATCTCGCCGGCGGCGGCATCATCGCCCACCCGGACGGCACCGCCGCCGGGGTGCGCAGCATGCAGCAAGGCTGGGAGGCAGCGCTTGCCGGCGTCCCCCTGGACGAATACGCAAAAGACCATGATGAACTGCGAAGCGCGATCAAGAAATTCGGGGGGCGGCGCTAATGGCAACCGATTCGAAACTGTTGCTTTCGTTTTACGGCCGATGCCATGGAGGCATTGTCGCTGTCCGGCTTGCGCACAGTGTTGTTTCTGTCTTCGCCGAGCCCGGACCTGATCCGCGAGAAATTCCCCGATCTTCGTTGTGTGGGCGTGGCCGGCACCAGCCGCGCCATGTCCCCCGCCGGGATGGACAAGGAATTTGAACCGGTGCTGCAGCAACTATGGTCGCTCGGCGCGCCGGTCACGCACTACAAGGTGTGTTCGACTTTCGATTCCTCGCCCGAAATCGGCAGCTTCGGCCATGTTGCCGACATGGCCCACAAGTCACTGGTACCGGGCCAGGTGATCTCGGTTCTTGCCGGCGCGCCACCGTTGCGTCGTTTCACCGTGTTCGGCAACCATTTTGCCGCCTACGGTGACGAGATCTACCGGCTCGACCGGCATCCGGTCATGTCGCGCCATCCATCGACGCCGATGCATGAATCCGACTTGCGCGTGCACCTGTCGCAGCAAACAGATACCGAAGTTGGTTTGATGAACGTGACCGATCTGGATGGTGACGATGCGCAGGTCGATGCACGCGAGGCTGAGATACTGCAATCCGGCCCCGGCATGCTGCTCTACGACGCGCTGACCAGCGAGCACCTGCTCAGAGTCGGCCGCCTGCTGTGGAAACACGGTCAGCGCGCGCCGCATTTCGTCATTGGCTCATCCGGTGTCGAATACGCGCTGGCGGCGCACTGGCGCGCGACCGGAGTGATTGACGACCAGCGCAAGGTGTTTCCGGGAGTCACGCCGGTCAAGCAGTTGCTGGCAATCTCCGGCAGCGCCTCGCCGATGACGGCGCAGCAGATCGAGTGGGCGGGCAAGAACGGTTTCGATTGCATTCGCATACCGACCGAGAAGCTGGCCCAGGCCAGCGCGGCCGAGCAGGCGCAGCGGCAACTGGTCGAGCAGGGGCTCGCGGCACTGTCCAGCGGCAACAGTCTGTTGTTGTACTCGGCCGCCGGGCCGGAGGATCCGAGTATCAAGGCGACGCGCGCGCAACTGGGTGCAGACCCGGGTGGCAGCGCGCGCGTGCTTGGTAGTGCGATGGGGCGCATTGCACGCGAACTGCTGGCAAAAAGCGGTTTGCGGCGCGTGGTGATCGCAGGCGGTGATACGTCGAGTTACGCGACACAGGAACTCAAACTCTATGCGCTGGAAATGCTGGCCGAACTCACGCCGGGTGCGCCGCTGTGTCGTGGTTATTCTGACGATCCCGTGTTCGACGGGCTGGAGATCGCACTGAAGGGCGGGCAGATGGGCAAAGCGGACTATTTCGGAATGGTGCGGGGTAAATGAGCAGCCGTTTACAGAATTTTTAACAACCGCGGCCGGTCACGAGCCGGAGTTGCGGACGATCACTTAACAGTGCATCACTACAAGAGTGGAGACAACACATGAGCAAAAATGTAGCCGTCATCGGAGCGGGCGGGAAAATGGGTTACCGGGTATCCGCCAATCTCAAGAACTCACCCTACGACGTCAAGCATGTCGAAGTCAGCGAAGCGGGACGTGAGCGACTCAAGGAATTGAAGATCACCTGCGTCGATGCCGATACTGCGTTGGCCGATGCGGACTTCGTGATTCTGACCATTCCGGACAACGCAATCGAGAAAGTCACGCATTCTCTGCTCGAAAAGTTCAAGAAGGGCGCGACCCTGATTGCGCTCGATGCCGCGGCACCCTTCGCCGGACACCTGCCGGACCGCGAAGACCTCACCATCTTTGTCGCGCATCCTTGCCATCCGCCGATTTTCAATGACGAGACCGACCTGGAGGCCAAGCGCGATTACTTCGGCGGCATCAAGGCCAAACAGGCGATCGTCTGCGCGCTGCTCCGCGGCGATGAGAAGAACTATGCCGTCGCCGAGGATGTCGCCAAGCACATGTATGCGCCGGTGATGCGCTCGCACCGCGCCACAGTCGACCAGATGGCGATGCTCGAGCCGGCGTTGTCGGAGACGGTCTGTGCGACCTGCCTGACGGTGATTCGCGAAGCAACCGACGAAGCCATCAAACGCGGGGTACCAGAGGAAGCGGCGCGCGATTTCATCCTCGGACACCTGAATGTCGAGCTGGCGATTCTGTTCGACCAGTTGCCTGGCGTGCGCATGTCTGATGCCGCCAACAAGGCGGTTGATGAAGCGAAGAAGAAAATTTTCGCGCCCGACTGGAGGAAGGTGTTCGACCGCGAAGAGATCGCCAGGAACATCCAGGCGATCACATCCTGAGGCGCGGGTTGCGATCCGGCGCCCGGCGCCGGAGCCATGCACGACCGTATCGCTGATGGATACGGTTTCATCAAGAACAAGCGGCTGAAGGCCGCCGATTCAAACGCGGCTGAAAGCCGTATGCGTAACGGAGATTGAAAGATGCTCAAGAAGACAGTGGAACAAGGCAAGGGCGGCAAAGTGGTTCTGATGGACTCGATCACCAAGGTCAATGGCGACGACAAGGGGGCGGTCGTTGTTTGCGCCTCGCATGGCGGTACCAGCTCGGGGGAATTCGCGCTCGAGGTTCCGCTCAAGCTGGTGGTGTTCAATGACGCCGGCGGCGGCAAGGATAACGCCGGCATTGCTGCGCTGGAGATGTTGCAGGGTCGCGGCGTTGCGGCGGCAACCGTGGCGCACACCAGCGGCCGTATTGGCGATTCCATGGACATGTGGGAGAACGGCGTGCTGTCGCATGTCAAGGCCGTTGCCGGTGAGCTTGGTTTGTCAAAAGGCGACAAAGTGTGCGACAAGCTCACCAAGCTGGTAGCCTGACAGCGCTTTAAAACCTGAATAACAAAATGGGGGGGATGGCGTGGCGATAGATCCAAGACACAAGAGCCGCGTAATACTGGAGGGGCCCGACCGCGCCGTGGCCCGGTCAATGATGAAAGCCGTGGGATTTACCGACGACGATCTGTCACGGCCGCAGATCGGCGTCGCCCATTGCTGGATCGGCACCATGCCGTGCAACTGGAACCACCGGGAACTCGCCCAGCGTGTCATGCAAGGCATCCGGGAAGCCGGCGGCACACCGATCGAGGTCAACACCGTTGCCATCAACGATGCCATCACGACCGGCACCGAAGGCATGAAGACCTCTCTGATCAGCCGCGAAGTGATTGCCGACTCGGTGGAACTGGTGGCGCGCGGGCACATGTTCGACGGTATCGTGACCATCTCCGGCTGCGACAAGACGATTCCTGCCATGGCAATGGTCCTGGGGCGGCTCGACATTCCGGGTGTGACCTTGTATGGCGGATCGATTCGTTCCGGTGCGTGCACCCGGCCAAACAAGGTATTCGGCAATCGCAAGCTGACGATTCAGGACGCCTACGAGGCCCTCGGCGCTTTCAACGCCGGAAAAATCAGCGAAGAGGAATTCAAGGACGTCGAAGATCACGCGTGCCCGGGTGCCGGCGCCTGCGGCGGCCAGTTCACCGCCAACACCATGGCGACTGCCTATGAGATGTTGGGCATCTCGCCGCTCGGTTGGAACGACGTGCCGGCGCTGGACGAGAAAAAAGTGGACGTCGCGTTTGAAACCGGCAAGCTGGTGATGCAACTGGTGCAGAAAGGCGTGACGCCGCGCTCACTGGTCACACACCGCAGTTTCGAGAATGCCATTACCGGCGTGATGGCAACCGGCGGCTCCACCAACTCGGTGCTGCATCTGCTTGCCACGGCGCATGATTTCGGCGTCGAACTGGCGCTCGACGATTTCGACCGCATTTCACGCAAGACGCCGGTGCTGGCGGACATGCGGCCGTGGGGCACCTATACCGCGCCGGAAATGTACGAAGCCGGTGGCATGCCGGTCGTGGGCAAGCGGCTGGTGGAAGCGGATCTGCTGCATGGCGCGGAGAAAACCGTCACCGGCAAGACGCTGGCACAGGAGATCGAGGCGGCGAGCGAGCCGGCCGGTCAGCAGGTCATCAAACCGCTGTCTGCGCCTTTGAAGAAAGAAGGTGGTCTGGCCATTCTGCGAGGCAATCTGGCGCCGGGCGGCAGCGTGATCAAGATCTCGGGGCAGACGAAAAAACTGCATCGAGGACCGGCGCGGGTATTCGAGAATGAGGAAGATGCGTTCCTGGCGATCAAGGAAGGACGCATCCAGCCTAACGACGTGATGGTGTTGCGCAATGAAGGTCCGAAAGGCGGGCCCGGCATGAGGGAAATGCAACTGCTGACCGGCGCCTTGCAAGGGTCCGGCCTCGGCGAAACGGTGGCACTGATGACCGATGGCCGGTTCTCGGGCGCGTCGCGTGGTTTCGTCATAGGCCATATCGTGCCGGAAGCGGCCGAGCTTGGGCCGATCGCAGCGTTGCGCGACGGCGATACGATCACCATCGACGTGGACAAGCGCAAGCTCGACGTTGAGCTCAGCGAAGCGCAGATACGCGAACGGCTGGCTGACTGGAAACCGCTGCCGCCGCGCTATACGACCGGTGTGCTGGCCAAGTACGCAAAGCTGGTGGCGGACGCGTCGAAGGGCGCGGTCACCGATCTCGGCGCAGGCTGATCCACGTCACCGGAAACGACACACATAACAAGGGAAAAAGGATGAGACTCAAGGACCGGGTAGCCATTGTCACCGGCGCGGCGCAGGGTATCGGCAAGGCGATTGCCACGGCGTACGTCAACGAAGGCGCCCGCGTGGTCATTGGCGACATCAATGCTGACCTCGCCGCGCAAACGGCCTCCGAACTCGCGAAGGACGGCAGTGAGGTCAGGTCCATCCGGGTTGACGTCGCTGACGCGACCGGCGGACAAGAACTCGTTGCCTACACCATGCGTGAATTCGGGCGGGTCGACATCCTCGTCAACAATGCCGGCATCGGTGCCAACAAACGCGCGCTCGAATGCTCACTCGAGGAGTGGGAACGGGTGATTCGCATCAACCTCACGGGGGCGTTTCTGTGCTCGCAAGCCGCGGGCAGACAAATGGTCAAACAGGGGTACGGCAAGATCATCAACATCTGTTCGCTGTCCGGACAGCGCGGCGGTATCGGCCGCGCGCCCTACGGCGCGGCGAAGGCCGGACTCGAACTGTTGACGAAGGTCATGGCGGTGGAACTCGCCGAAGAAGGTATCAATGTCAACGACATCGTTCCCGGCCCCATCATGACCGACGTGGGCCGCGCCATGCACGACCGCGCAACGGTGGAAGCCTACGAGTTCCTGGTGCCGCAACGCCGTTACGGCGTGCCGGACGAAATCGCCAATGCAGCGGTGTTTCTCGCATCGGCCGAGAGCGACTACGTCAACGGCCATTCCCTGAATGTCGATGGCGGATTCCAGGCCGCGGGCCTGATGTATCCGCTGCCCGGGTCAAGCGACACCGGTCGCGAAAAGCAGTAAGCGACACGGGTTTCTTTATTACGGTGCACGCGCGATCGCGCTGTGCACCCCGGAACGGCCATCACATCGCCGTTCCGCCATCCACGTTGTAGGTGTGGCCGGTCACGAAGGACGCGTCATCGGACGCGAGGAAGGCAATCACCGAGGCGATCTC
>LJTS01000165.1 GCA_001304425.1 Betaproteobacteria bacterium SG8_40 | reverse complement strand
CAAGCCCGCTGCCAGCGTGCAGGAGGACGATGTTCTGGCGCGGGAGACAGCAGTATTCACTCACGGGCAGATGCCCGGATCGGATGATTGACGCAAGGGCGCCGTACGCTCAGCGATTCGGAATGGCCATTCAGATGCGAGGGGTTCCATTAGTCATCAGACCTCAGGGCGCCGCTCGCAACACCAACGGAGATGATCACACATGAAACACCTGACCTTGTTGATAACGATGATGCTTCTCTGCGCGAGTTCCTTGACTTACGCCCAGATGCCTGACGAAGAAGAGTGGACCCGCCAGATCGAGCAGTGGCAGGAACGCATGAAGACCATGCACGAGCAGATGGACGCGATTGCCAACACGCAAGACCCGCAGGAACGTGAGCGGCTGATGGCGGAACACTGAAAAACCATGAGCGAGCAGATGGACCAGATGAACATGATGCGCGGCGGGATGATGGGTGACGGAATGATGGGACGCGGCAAGGGCATGATGGGACGCGGCATGATGCGACACGGCATGATGGATCAGGGCATGATGGATCACGGCATGGACATGATGGGTGGATGCATGATGGGTGCAATGTACGGCGCACAGATGCATGGCATGATGCACGAGATGATGCGCCACCATGTCATGATGATGCACGGCGACAAGTCCCGCGGTGCCGGTATGGACATGGACAAGCAGATGCACAAGGACATGCACCGGCAAGAATAGACGGCTAGCCGCAAGAAAGAAAAACCGCGCCGGTTGGCGCGGTTTTCTTTTCGGTCAAGGCCTTTTCAGATTGACCCGGTATCCGCCAGGCCCGATGTCCGGGAGACAAAACGCCGGGCGGGAATCCCGTCAGGCGACTGCCCGGGACGCCAGCTTCGACAGCTGCTGCAATTCGAGACCCATGGCGCAACGCGCGGCGTCCTCGACGTTCTCCAGCAGCACGAACTCCAGCTTTTCGCGCGCTTCTTGCGGAACGTCTTCCAGATCCTTTTCGTTACGCTTCGGCAACATCACGGTCTTGATGCCGGCACGCAGGGCAGCTAGCACTTTTTCCTTGACGCCGCCAATCGGCAGCACGAGGCCGCGCAGTGAAATCTCGCCGGTCATGGCGACATCCGCGCGTACCGGCTTGCCGGCGAGCAGGGAAACCAGGGCCAGGAACATTGCCACACCTGCGCTGGGGCCGTCTTTCGGAGTTGCGCCCGCCGGGACGTGGACGTGCAGATCCACTTTCTCCAGTGACTCTCCGAAGTAACCCTTTGCCAGCGTCAACGCCGCCTGGGCCGATTCCTTCATGACATCACCGAGTTGCCCGGTAAGAATCAGCTTGCCCGAACCCGGCACTTTGGAAACCTCGACAAACAGAATATCGCCGCCGACCGGCGTCCACGCCAGACCAGTGGCAACACCCGCGACCGAGGTACGCTGCGCCAGTTCGTTTTCGAACTTGCGAGCGCCAAGGATGGCATGCAAACCTTCTACGTCCACTGTCACGGACTGCGCCTGCCCTTCCGCAATCCGCATCGCCACCGAGCGGAAAACCGAGCCGATTTCACGCTCCAGATTCCGCACACCCGCCTCTCGCGTGTAACCGCTAATGACGGCACGGATCGCCGCGTCGGTCAGCGATGCCTGCGCCGCTTCGAGCCCGTTGGCATCGAGCTGGCGTTTGATCAGGTAGCGCCTGGCAATTTCGAGCTTTTCCTCCTCCGTGTAGCCTTGCAACTGGATCACTTCCATGCGGTCGCGCAACGGACCCGGAATGGTATCGAGCACGTTGGCCGTCGCAATGAACATGACTTTCGACAGGTCGTAATCGACGCCGAGGTAGTTGTCGCGGAATTTCGAATTTTGCTCGGGGTCCAGCACCTCCAGCAGCGCACTGGACGGGTCACCATGAAAACCGCCGGCGCCAAGCTTGTCGATTTCGTCCAGCATCAATACACCGTTACGCGAACCGGCGCGGCGAATCGCCTGGACGATGTTGCCCGGCATCGCGCCGATGTAGGTCCGTCTGTGACCGCGAATTTCCGCCTCGTCATGCGTGCCGCCGAGAGCTACGCGCTGGAATGCGCGGCCAGTCGCACGGGCGATCGACTGCCCGAGCGAAGTCTTGCCGACTCCGGGCGGGCCGACAAAACACAGAATCGGGCTCTTGCCTTCGGGCTTGAGTTTTCTCACCGCAAGGTACTCGAGAATGCGGCGCTTGATCTTTTCGAGTCCATAGTGATCCTCGTCGAGGATGCGGCGCGCTTCGGCCAGATCGATGGCTTGCTGCGGTTGTTCCTTCCACGGCAACTCGGTCAACCATTCGAGATAGGTTCGCAGCATCGAGTATTCCCCGCCGGCATCGCTCATGCGCTCCAGCCGTTTCAACTCCTTGCGTGCGTGCCTGAGAGTCTCTTCCGGCATACCTGCTTCGTCGATCGCCTTTTTCAACTCTTCCACTTCGGCGGCGGAGCCTTCGTCATCGCCCAGCTCTTTCTGGATCTGGCGCATCTGCTCGCGCAGCACGTGCTCGCGCTGGCGCTCGTCGAATTCCTTGCGCGTCTTGTCACCGATTTCCCGTGACAGACGCAGCACTTCAACCCGTTTTCCGAGCATCTCCAGGACCTTGTCGAGCCGTTGCCTTACATCGAAACTCTCGAGCACGGCCTGCTTGTCCTGCGCCGTGACATCCATGAGGTTGGCAACCATGTCGGCAAGCAGTACCGGCGAGGTCATCTGCTGCACCACGCCGACCAGTTCTTCATTGACGTTGGGCAACAACTGAACGGCCTCGGCCGCCCGCTCCTTGAGCTGGAGAAAACGCGCCTCTATTTCAGGCGTCATGGTTTCGGGCGATTCGATCGTCTCCACCCGGCCGACCAGAAACGGCCAGCCATCGAGGAACTCCAGCACCCGGACGCGCGACTGTCCCTGAATGATCAGGTGATGGGCGCCATCAGGCGCGGTGACGTAACGCACCACCTGGCCCGATGTGCCGACCCAGTGCACGTCGTTCGGTTCGATCTCGGCTTTCTCGGCCTCGTGTTGCAGCAGGAAACAAATCGGCTTTTCCGAGCGCGCTGCTTCCTGCGCGGCGGCAACCGAAGCCTCGCGGCCGATGGACAATGGCGACATCACACCCGGAAACAACACGGTGTTGCGCAATGGAATGATGATCATTGCCCCGTCCGGCAGCGGCTTGTGCGCGCGGGGTTCGTTGGCGGGCCCGCCAGCGGACACGGGACCACCGCCGTCTTCGCCGGTCAACGCTTGTTTCAACCCGTTCCAGATGTTCATGTTGATTCCTTCCTGCTGAAAATTAATGTCAGGCAGCCGTTGTGCAGGCGTTGCTCCACCAGCGAGAACGCGTGTGCCGGCAGCGGAATACGGCGTTCGAACCGGCCGTGCGGAATTTCCAGCGCACGAATACGCGCGCCGCTGGCCGCACCGACCGGGAATGCCCTGTGTGCACAAATGGTCATTGCCTCTTCATCCCGGGAAAGCGAGATCGTTTCCGGCTCGACGCCCGGCAGTGCGACCGTTACGTACAGGCGATTTGCCGACTCGACCACATCTACCGGCGGCTCCCAGGTTGGCGCCCGCATTGCAGCGGGGCGAAAAAACTGACGATGCAAGCGATCCGCCCGGTCGAGCAGCGACAGCGCTTCGCTCCACATGAATCGCGACAAGTCTTTCGAATGCATGAATATTTTCTCCAGTGTGCAGCCTAGATGGCGCCAAAAAACCAGTTATCAAGTGATCCGCCGTAATACGCAGCTCAATCCCCCGGACCCGGACGGGGTTCGAACAACCATGTAGCGATGCCGTCACTGCATCCGGCGCCAACTGACGCTAGACTGGCATTCTGGCTACCATGCGCGACTAACGAGACCGGACGAAAAGGTTCGGACCGCCGTCACGGGCTGCCTCGAGAACGGAAAAATTTCGGGAGGACAAGGAATATGTTGAAGATCTTTCATGCCCCGGGTACTCGCGGGTTCAGGGTCATCTGGCTGTGCGAGGAGCTTGGCACGCCTTACGAGATTGTCCCGGTGGACATGTCTCCGGCTTACCGCGCAAGCCCCGAGTGGCGCAAGCTCAATCCGGTGGGCAAGGTGCCGGTGATGTCCGATGGCGCGCTGACCATGTTCGAATCCGGCGCAATGGTGCAGTACGTGCTGGACAAATACGGCAAAGGCCGGCTCCAACCGGCGCACGGTTCGGTTGACTACGGCATCTACCTGCAATGGTGCTGGTTTGCCGAAGCGACCTTCGGCAGGGCACTGGGCGAAATCGTCAACCACCGACGGGAGTTCAAGGACAACCCGTTGCAGGATGTCATTGCCGAGATGCAATCACGGTCGCGGCTCGCCGCCGACGCAGTCAGTAAGGCGTTGACGGGCAAGAACTGGATCCTCGGCGAGGAATTCTCGGCGGCGGATGTCATGCTCGGCCTGACCTTGCGCAGCTACCTCAAGCACATGGGCGAGGACTTGCCGGGAAACCTGGCGCCTTACTGGTCTCGCCTGACCGCGCGCAGTGCCTACAAGCGCGCAGAAGCGGCGGAATCCGGCAAGGCGAAATAGGCAAAGGAGAAATGCCGGCAGGGCCGGGTTCCATCGCACAACGCCGAGTTACCCGCTTGCCGGCGCGCGCGCGAACTTGAACGCGTTGCCTGCCTACCTATGAACACGTTGCGCTACTGCCTCAGTTTGCCGGGTGTGTTGCTGGCTGCGATGATTGCCTTGCCGGCAGGTGCCGCCACCGGCATCAGTGACGAGCCGCTGCCCGGACTGCGGCTTCCGGCCTCCCTCGTCCAGCCACCGGAACCATCGGCGCCGTTAAACACCCGGTTCCTGGCGGAGGACGCCGCGCAATCGGGCAAAGGCAAAACGCGCGAACCCTTCCCGTGGCGAGCCACTCCGCCGGGCACGCCCGATTACAGGGGCGCAGCCCGCGATACCGGCTACTTCATGCTGTACCAGACCGTCATCATCGGGGTCATCTATGTGCTTCCTGAATCGATCTCGGGCTGGTCGAAAGAAGACAAGGAAAACTACAGCAAGGACACGTGGAAAGAGAATGTCCGCAACCCGCACTGGGACGATGACGACTTTGTGATCAACTACGTCCTTCACCCTTACTGGGGCGCGACCTATTACGTGCGCGGCCGCGAGCGCGGCTTCAGTCCCACGCAGTCGTTCTTCTTCTCGGCGGGTTTGTCCTTCCTTTATGAATTTGGCTTCGAAGCGCTGTTCGAGCAGCCTTCCTACCAGGATCTGATTGTCACCCCCGTTGCCGGCTCGCTCCTCGGTGAATACTGGTTCTGGGGGCTGCGCAACCGGATAAAGGCAAAACCCGGCAGCCTGACCTGGCAAGACAAGACCATCCTCGTTCTGACCGACCCGCTGGGTACTGCCGGCACACTGACCGACAGGTTATTGGGTATCGGCGGCACGAAAGTATCGTTCCAGGTTGACAACCTTGCTGCCACCATGCGCAGCACAAGCAGGGAATCCACCATTGGCGCTGCGCCCTTGTACGAACGGCGCGTACATCACGCCCCGGCCTGGGGATTGCAGCTGAACGTCGCCTGGTAGCACCGCGCGTTTTCCCGACGCATGCAGACAAGTAGGCGCGCCGGTCTGACGCTCGCTGGCGATTTCCGGGCGCCCTGGCACAGGGTGCGCGCGCAACGGTGACGACTTTGCCGGTTGCGCGAGCCTTGCAATCCGGGTGATCGCTCCGTTTCAGGGCGCACGCCGCTGCTCCGGATCAACCGCCGCAATACCCGGCAAATCCAGTAATCAGCGCAACGGACCAAAGTTCAGATGCGGCCGAACTCCTTGAGCAGATCCTCGACGGTCTTTCCCTTGGCAACCCACTTGCGCGTTTCTTCTTCGCGATCCGCCTGTTCCTGCGCAAGCGCGACGACCTGCTCGGCACTTTCGAGCGGTATCACTGTGACACCCATCAGGTCGGCAACGATGAAATCGCCGGGTTTCACCACCACCCCGCCGCACTGAATGGGCACATTGATGGACAACTCTTCCTTTCGGCCCGAGAACATCGTGTGCGTACCGCGCGGTGTGATTGCGCGCGTCCAGATTGGCCAGTTGATGTCCTCCAGTTCGTCGGTATCGCGGCCGGCGCCGTCAACGATCATGCCGCGTATGCCGCGGTTCTTTGCCAAACCGCCCATCAATCCCCCGCACACCGAGGTGTTCCTGTCACCGCCCGCATCAACCACGATGACATCGCCCGCTTGCCCCATTTCGAGAGCCTTGAGCGGATCAACGAGGTCGCCCTTCGACAACTGGACAGTGATCGCCTGCCCGGTCACCTTGGCGCGAAATGCCGGTTTGATTTCGCTGTCCATGACTCCCATGCGGTACTGCACGTCGG
>LJTS01000164.1 GCA_001304425.1 Betaproteobacteria bacterium SG8_40 | reverse complement strand
CGCGATGATTGGGGGCAGCGCCCGCATAGCATCACGCAAGGTTGCAAGGGCGCGGCCCGCGAACGCAGATGGGTCTTGCCCGCCACGTGGGGAAGGATGATGTCCACGGAACTCAATGACGAAGAAATCGCGCTGATCGAAGAGAAGCTGGAAACACTCCGCATCGAGCACCGCGACCTTGACGACGTGATTGCCCGGTTGGTGGATGACCGCACAACCGATGAACTGCAGATTCGCCGCCTCAAGCGGCGCAAGCTGATGCTAAAGGACCAGATTGCGATGCTGGAGCGGCAGTTGGTCCCCGACATCCCGGCTTGACGCCGCAACAACGGCGGCGGCTGTGCCCGGCGCAACACGTGCAGCTGTAAAACCCCTCAGCAATCCGACGGGCAGCTGAATCCGTAGTAGCGCTTCGCAAGCCATGTGCTCACGGCGTTGATTTCGTCCTCGCTCCAATTCAGCGACACGTTCGACTGCCACCGGTCTACCTCTGCCCGAAGGCTCTCGTAGTCACGCGCAGTACGATTTTCCCTCGTGTAGACGCTGGTATCGTGACACATGATGCCCCGCCCGCCACGGCAAGCACCAGCCCCAGCATCAGTCTCATAGCGCTTTGTTTCATCGAAGGCCTCCGGGGCATGTTTGATTACAGTAACATCGCGCAAACATCGCGCAAAATGCTTTTTGGCGCGCTTGCGCGACGAAATAACACCGCAAAGTCTGCCCGAGCGGGCGCCCCGCTTATTGATTTGTGTCAAGCGTGGCGACCGCGCCGCAGAATCGGCGAACTCAGCAGACCCGCGACTGTCTTTAGCAAGCAGAGGTATTTTCAGATGAGCGCGAGCGCAGCTTCCGGAAACCGTCAGGATGGCATGGCACGGCATCGAACCCGCCGGCCGCTAGGGCTTGTTGCGGGCGTCGTCGCTTGCGCGGCCCTGGCCGGAGCAACCGGATGCGTCACTTCGAGCAAAGTACCCGCACCATCGCTGGCCGAAGTCGTGCAAATGAGTAACGATGGCCTGGCCGATGACCAGATCATCATGCGATTGCACGAATCGAAAGCCGTCTACCCGCTGAGCGCATCGGGAATTCTCGATCTGGACAGACAGGGCGTATCGACACCGGTGCTCGACTACATGCAACAGGCGTATGTCGACAGCGAGCGGCGGCGGGAACGCCTGACTCGGTTGCCCGTATCCGTACTATGGAATCGCGCCGTTTTACATTTATGCCTATTAGGCAGTGGTCCCCGGCATGCCGCAGGACCGCAACCCATTGCGAAACGAAGGAGAAAACATGCACTTGATCAATGCGCAACGCAGACCCGGAGTCGGTCTTGCAATCGCCACGATGATCATCGGCAGCATCGTATTGGCCGGTTGCGCCAGTTTGTCATCGCGGCCGGTGACACCCATTTCAACAATTACAGAAGCCGCCGCGAACGGCGCCAGCAGCGATGCCATCATTGCCGGTATCCGTAACGCAAAGACGACCTATGCCTTGCGCGGCTCGGACTTTGCGAAACTGGATGAACGGGGAGTCCCCGGACCGGTGCTCGATGAATTGCAACAACGCTTTTTCGGCGACGTCCAGCTTTTCACCGAACGCTGGTACATGGGGCGCTCGGCGGGTGGGCCTACCAGCATTTATCCGCAGCCGGTTGACCTCGACAGTCTGGACACCGGCGGCAACGGCATGGCGCCGACAACCGATGTGGGCCGCATGACGCACGGCACTCGCCCGCCCGGCGTGCCCACCTGGGTGCCGCCATACCCGGCGGTAGCCGGTGAACCGATAACCACCGACGATGTACTCGCGATGAGCAAGAGCGGTCAGTCAGCAGAGGAAATCGTCGAGAAGATCCGGAAGTCCCGCGTTGCCGTGTTGTACACGGATAGTCCGGACGCGATTTCGCTGCGCCGTACCGCTGCGATTACCGGATCGGTTTACGCCGACCTCGCGAAACAGGGTGTGGCACATGAGGTCCTTGACGCTCTTCAGGCGAGCTACCTCGCCAGCCACGTGGAATTCACCAGAAAGTCGACTTCGGTCGGGACCGGTGGCGGGGTGCAACGCTAGCGATCGCGGGGAGGGAGCAAGACATGCTGCACGCCGCACGCAAGCGCGCACGCCGGGCGCTGAAACGGGAAGCATCGACGCTAATGCGGTGTTGCAGCCTGGCGGTGTTCACTCAGACGACAGCCACCGGGACGTGGCCCGCCATTGACCGGCGTTACCGGGAGCATGACTCCGGCGCCGGCTGTCGCAGGGAGCAGGAAGGCGCGGCGAATGGAGCATAGACGCAAGGCGCCGTACGCATGGCTTGCCGCCGCCACATTGACATTGATTGCTGCCGCTGGCTGCAGCAGCCTGACCGCAAAGCCGGTCTCGCCGATTTCGAACATAACCAGCGCCGCGTCGGGCGGCATGAGCGCCGACTCGATTATCGCCAGAATGCGAAATGCGAAGACCTCGTACGCGCTACGCGGCTCGGACTTTGCCAAGCTCGCGGCGCGTGACGTGCCGGAACCGGTGCTGGACGAACTTCAGCAAGGTTTCTTCGACGCAGTGGAAAAGCTGACAAGGCGCTGGTACATGGGGTCCGATTTCGGTGGCCCGGCGGTGCTGTATCCGCAGCCGCTTGACCTCGACAGCCTGGACACCGGCGGTGACGGCATGGCGCCGTTCGCCGATGCCGATCGCGTCGCGCGAGGCACGCGCCCGCCCGGGATTCCCGAATGGGTCCCGGCATTCCCCTCCCTGACTGGCGGCGTTATTTCACCCGATGTCGTGCTCGAAATGGCGAGAAGCGGACTGACGACAGAGGAAATGGTCGCAATGGTCGCGAATGGCCGCGTCTGGCCAATCTACACCGACAATACCAACCCGTTCTCGCTGACCCGAACCGCTGCGCTCACGGGCTCGATGTATGCAGATCTTTCCCGCCAGGGCGTTGCGCCGGAAGTTCTCGACGCGCTTCAGGCGACCTATATCGCCTCGCATATCGAGTTGACCCGACGCTCCACGCCCGTTCCCTGAGAGGCGTTCGCCGGCGCACCGGTGTCATCGCGCAATGCGCGAGCAAGCAATTCAGTTCGCGAAACAGCGCGCCGGTCCCGCCATGACCTGCGTGCAAGTCCATCGGCATGACGGCGAAACGACAAAAAAACCCGGGCGTCTCGGACACGCCCGGGTTCTGGCTAACTACCCTTCCGGCGCCGGAAGCGGCACCGTGTCCTAGCCCTGGCCTTCGAAGCCGTCGGTAATCGCGCCTTTCGACGATGTCGACACGAGGTGTGCATACTTGGCCAGCAAACCGCGGCGGAAACGCGGTGCCGGCTGCTTCCATTTCGCCCGGCGCTTGGCCAGCTCATCGTCCGAAACATGCAACTCGATCAGCTGCTTGTGCGCATCGATGGTGATGGTGTCGCCCTCTTCCACCAGCGCAATATTGCCTCCGACAAAAGCCTCGGGAGCAACGTGGCCGACGACCATGCCCCAGGTGCCGCCGGAGAAACGCCCGTCGGTCAGCAGTCCGACGGAGTCCCCGAGTCCGGCACCAATAAGCGCCGACGTCGGTGACAGCATTTCCTGCATCCCCGGGCCACCCTTTGGTCCCTCGTAGCGAATCACCACGATGTCACCGGCCTTGATCTTGCCGGCCATGATGGCATCCATGGTTTCCTTCTCGGAGTCGTAGACCCGTGCCGGCCCGGTGATCGCCGGATTCTTCAAGCCGGTAATCTTGGCGACGCATCCCTCCGGCGCCAGGTTGCCTTTCAGAATCGCCAGATGGCCTTCCTTGTACATCGGCTTGTTGAACGGGCGAATGACATCCTGATCGGCCCGCGGCTCGTCAGGAATGTGCTCGAGTTCCTCGGCGATGGTGCGCCCGGTGATGGTCATGCAATCGCCGTGCAGCAATCCGTTGACGAGCAACATCTTGAGCACCTGGGGAACACCACCGGCCTTGTGGAAATCAACCGCGACATAACGGCCCGACGGTTTGAGGTCGCACAGCACCGGCACTTTTCGACGAATGCGTTCGAAATCATCAATCGTCCACTCGACCTCGGCTGCCGAAGCAATCGCCAGATAGTGAAGCACCGCATTGGTGGACCCACCGGTGGCCATCACCAGGCTCACCACATTCTCGATCGACTTCTTCGTGATGATGTCGCGCGGCCGGATGTTGTTCTTGATGGCATTTACCAGAACACGTCCCGATTCGGCAGCCGAGTCGGCTTTCTCGGGGTCCACCGCTGCCATTTGCGAGGAACCCATCAGGCTCATTCCCAGCGCCTCGAATGACGAGGACATGGTGTTGGCGGTATACATGCCGCCGCAAGCGCCGGCAGTCGGGCAGGCATTTCTCTCGATACCTTCGAAGTCTTCCTTCGAAAGTTTGCCCGCGCTGTAGGCTCCGACAGCCTCAAAAGCGCTGACAATCGTCAGATCCTCGCCCTTCCACTTGCCCGGCTTGATGGTGCCGCCATAGACATAAATCGCCGGCACGTTCATGCGGGCGATCGCCATCATCCCGGCCGGCATATTCTTGTCGCAGGCGCCAACCACAAGCGCACCATCCATCATCTGGCCGTTGACCGATGTTTCGATCGCATCGGCAATGACCTCTCGCGATACCAGCGAATACTTCATGCCATCGGTTCCCATGCCGATACCATCGGTCACGGTGGGCACTCCGAATACCTGCGGCATGGCGCCAGCGTCATGCAGCGCTTCCATGGCGCGATCGACCAGCGGCTGTATGCCCGCGTTGCAGGGGTTCATGTTCGAATGACCATTGGCAACGCCGACAATCGGCTTCTGAAAATCGTTGTCACCAAAACCGACGGCACGCAACATGGCCCGGTTCGGCGAGCGCGCCACTCCACCCGTTATCAGTTTGCTTCGCCAGTTGCCAGCCATTCGTTTCTCCTCTCGTTTGCGGCGGGTCCATGCTATTTCTGCATGTCACCCCGCCTTTTTCGCCGACCCATGTCCATCACAGGGCCGTTTCTGTTTTGGTCCGGCCGGATTCGATTCCGACCATTTCGTTCCGGGCCGCTCAATTCCGGACTACCCGGGACGCGGCCGGAAGTTCGCGGCAAGGGCCGCGTACTGCGCCTGCCCGCGCACGAATCAGGCTCATGCCGGGCGTTGCACTGCGCACCCGCTGCGGCACAAACAGCCGCGCGCATCTGCGCAGCCCGGCAGTTTCGCGTGGCGCTGAAACGGCGTCAAATATATTATTACCTTTAATTTGATACCTATTTCGAATCAATAGATCCGAATTAATCAGATGGAACTGCGCCATTTACGCTATTTCGCGGCGGTAGCGGAAGAACTGCACTTCGGGCGCGCCGCCCGCAAACTGCACATTTCCCAGCCGCCACTGTCAATGCAGATTCGCGCGCTCGAGACCGAACTCGGGGTGAAGCTGCTCAATCGCACGCGGCGACACGTCTCCCTGACCCGCGCAGGCACGGCCTTTCTGCAAGACGCGCAGCAGATCCTCGAACGCTCCGAGCAGGCGGTACTGACGGCGCGGCGCGCCGAGCGCGGCGAAATTGGCGAACTTGCCGTCGGATTCATCAGCGTCGCGGACTACAATCTGCTGCCCCTGGTATTGCGGGAATTCCGCAGGCAATACCCGCTGGTGACACTATCGTTGAAGGAGTCGACCACCGACGCGCAGATCGCCGACCTGCTAAACAGCCGCATCGACGTCGGTTTCCTGCTGCCCCCGGTGAACGAACCCAGCATCGAGTCGGTTCCCGTTCTGCGCGAACCGCTGATCGCGGCGTTGCCCGAACGCCACCCGCTGGCGCGCAGACGCGGCGCAATCCAGCTCGGAGCGCTGGCCGACTCGCCGTTTATCATCACACCGAGGGACATGGCACCCGGCCTGTACGACGACATCGTCAGTCTTTGCCATGCTGCCGGCTTCAGTCCGCAGATCGCCCAGGAGGCGATACAGATGCAGACGGTCGTGAGCCTGGTTTCGGCGGAAATGGGAGTGGCGCTGATTCCCCGCTCGCTGCAAAACCTCCAGCGCACCGGCGTGATCTACAAACCATTGAAAGACACCAGTCCAATGAGTGAAATCCACCTGGCGTGGCGACGCAACGACAAATTGCCCGCCCTGCAGCTGTTTCTTCAGCTCGCCCGCGACATTGCGGCGACCGATGCCGCCAAGACCCCGCCGAAGGCCGCGACGCGACGATGACGGACTGCACCGAATTTCGCCTCGCCGACGAGGCGGCAACGCTTGACCTGGGGAGGAGGATTGCCGGCGGCCTGGTTCCGGGCATGCTGGTGGCCCTGCATGGCCCGCTGGGCGCGGGCAAGACCACCCTGGCCCGCGGCGTCCTGCGCGGCCTCGGCTACGAGGGTCGGGTGAAAAGTCCCACCTATGCTTTGGTTGAACTTTACGAACTTTCTAGGTTAGACTTATATCACTTTGATTTGTATCGGTTCGCGCATCCCGAGGAACTGATTGAGTCGGGGCTCCAGGAAGCCTTCAACGGGTCCAATGTATGCATCGTTGAATGGGCGGAGAGAGCCGGAAATTTACTGCCGGTTGCCGACCTGGTGGTGAACCTGGAAATGGCAGACGGAGAGCGCATCGCGCGACTTGCAGCGCACACGGAGAACGGAACACGTTGCTTGCAGCAATTGCACAACTGGGTAGCCGGATACCACGGCTGAACGCGGCCTTGCTGCGTTCGCTGCTCACGCTCGCCGCTGCCCTCTGGGTCGTCTCGTGGCCCGGCGCGCAGGCCTTTGCCGACACCTCCGTGGCAGCCGTTCGCGTCTGGCCGGCTCCTGACTACACCCGTTTCACCATAGAGACTCGCGGCGAGATCGAGTTCTCCGTATTCGCCCTGGCAAAACCCGACCGGCTGGTGATTGATTTGCAGGAAACAGAACTCGACGGCGAACTGAAGCAACTGCCCGAGAAGCTCGCCACGGATGACGCCTTCGTATCGGCTGCGCGCGTCGGGCAGTTCAAACCCGGGGTCGCCCGGGTGGTGCTCGAGTTACGCCAGAAAGTGGCGCCCTCGGTCTTCACGCTGCAACCCATAGGCGATTATGGGCACCGCCTGGTCATTGACATCTACCCGACCGAGCAGGCGGACCCCATTCTTGCGCTGTTGAACGGCGGCAAAGCGCCCGCACAGAGCGCGACACAACCACGGTCAGCCGAACTGGTTCCGAAAGAAACCCTGATCGTCGCCATCGACGCCGGACATGGGGGCGAAGATCCCGGCGCGACCGGCCGGCGCGGCACCAGGGAAAAAGATGTCACGCTGGCGATCGCGCGGGAGTTGAAGGTACTGGTGGACAAGGATCCAAAGATGCGCGGCGTGCTGATTCGAGACGGCGACTACTTCGTACCGCTGGGCAAGCGGGTGGAGAAGGCGCGCGCGGTTCGGGCAGACCTGTTCGTGTCAATACACGCCGACGCATTCATCAAGCCGCATGCCCGCGGTTCTTCCGTTTTCGCCCTTTCCGAGCGCGGCGCGACGTCCGCCGCCGCGCAATGGCTGGCGGCCAAGGAAAACGAGGCCG
>LJTS01000074.1 GCA_001304425.1 Betaproteobacteria bacterium SG8_40 | reverse complement strand
ACATGCACGACCCCGGCCATCACCGTTCGTCCCTGCGCGGGAAACGCCGGCGCAACCAGCGCCGAACTGCGCCCGCTGGCCTCAATCAGCGCTATCGTCTCGGCAACGACGTTGCCGCGAAGCGTCGAATCGATCTTCTTGAAAACGTAGTCAAAGCGTTGACCGGAGAATATCCGCGCACATTGCCGCACACGGTCAGCAGCCGCGTCAGCCGGCAAATGGCGCGAAGCGGTATTGACCGACACCACCCGGGCGCCGCCAAGCGAATCCGCGTCGCATTGCATGGGCTGGGCAACGACCTTCGTTACCAATCCCTGCTGTGCAAACGGGCCGGCGGTGTCGAGCGCACCCGTCAGATCATCGGCAACGATCAGAACGCGGGCCAGCGTCCCGGGCACCGCGATGGTCACGCCCCACCATCCGCCATGCGCCGTGCGTAGGCGATAGCGGATTTCATATTGGTGTTGTTGGCGATGCCTTTCCAGGCAATGTCGAATGCCGTTCCGTGGTCAACCGACGTGCGCCGGATCGGCAACCCCAGACTGACATTGACCGTCTCGTCGAAGGCAATGAGCTTGGTCGGGATGTGTCCCTGATCGTGATACTGGGCAACGACCAGATCAAACTCGCCCTTCAGTGCCCGATAGAACACGGTGTCGCCGGAAATGGGACCTTGCACGTCCATGCCTTCGCGTTTTGCAGCCTCGATAGCCGGCGCAATACGGGTCGATTCCTCGTCGCCAAAGATACCCCCTTCACCACAGTGGGGATTGAGGCCGGCAACCGCGATCCGCGGGCGCTCGTAGCCCAGCTCGCGAAAGTGTTCGTGGCCGGCGCGTATGGTCGCGAGCACGCGCTCGATTGTGGGTTTTTCCGCCGCATTGCGCAGCGACATGTGAGTCGTTACGTGTACCGCGTTGAGTTTGTCTCCGGCGAGCAGCATGAAAGACGATTTCGCGCCGGTCAAATGAGCCAGCAATTCGGTGTGTCCATCGAAATGGTGCCCGGCGGAATGCATCGCCGCCTTGTTCAATGGCGCCGTCACGATCACCGATATGTCACCCGCAAGGCACAACTCCACCGCTTTCTCGACATAACGGTAGGCCGCCTCTCCCGCCGCGGCGGAAGCCTTGCCGTCCTCGATCTGGTCCTGATTCTTCGTGGCCAGGTGAACCACCGGGACCGCGCCGTTGCTCGCCTGCACGCCTTCGACGAACTTCAGCCCCGTGCCGCGGATCGAGTCGGCCCGCCGCAGCATGTCGAGGTTGCCGATAACCGCCGACTGGCTGCGCGCCTCATTAGACATCTCGGCGAGCGTTGCCACGATGATCTCGGGCCCGATCCCCGCTGGATCGCCCATCGTGATTCCAATCTTGCTGCTCTTCACGGCCAAAAATCCTCTCGTTCCAAATAATGGGTCGGTAATCGGTGTGATTGCCACCGGTCTCCGCCAGAAAACCGGGCAGATGGCCCGGCGTCGTTCAGCTACGCGTGACCGGACGCAGCTTCAAGCGCTTCGGCGGAGCAGGCGATGCGAACGTCGGCACCCACAGCAAGCGTCCCGCCGGCCTTCTCGATCAAGCCCGCGGCCTCTTCGACCAGCGCCACATTGCCTCGCTCACACCCGAATGGCGCATCTTCCAGACCAACGCGTACGTGACCGCGCTCCATGACGGCACGTGGCACCAGCGGCAGTACATCCACGTCGAGCCCGGCGATCATCCAGTTGCAGCCGGGCGCGACCTGATCGAGCAGATTCAGGTACGCCGTAAGCCCGTAGTCTTCCGGCGGAAAGCCAAAGGCAAAACCCCGGGAAAACATCAGCCGGTACACCGGGTCCGGACAGCTCTCGCGCCAGTGCAAACTGGCCCCGAGACGTGCAAATCCCGGCTCATAGATCGCATAGCCCGGATGAAAACGGTAACGACGGGCAAGCTGCAACCCGTGACGTATGTCCTCTTCACTGTTGACATAGACGAATCCGGGTTTGTCTTCCTTCAAATCATCGTAGTGGGCAAAATTGCACGAACCGGGGTCCACGACCGCCCACTCCAGCAAACCGCTCTTCGCAAGCTTCTCAATGTGCGCATAGCGCTGCTCAGCGGTGCTCGCTCCATCGATCCTGTTCAGCCCCGCAGCCGGAACAGTCGGGTAAACGATCGCGTCGACCTTGGAACGGATCCCTTCGATGATGCGCGCGTAAAGCTCCGGATCATCCTTCTGTTGTCCGGTTTCCTCATCGTAGGCATGCACGTGCACAATCGACGCGCCGGCTTTCACGCAGGCGATTCCCTGCTCCACGATTTCCGCAACGGTAATAGGGATGCCCGGTTGCCGCTGCCTCGTCCAGGCCCCGTTCAGCGCGACCTCGAGCCACGTTTTTCCGATCGCTTCGTGCATAGCTTTCCTCAGATTGCAGGTAATGTCAGGAAACAATTTCCACGTTCAGCTCGGCCACACCTTCTACGCTGCCCAGCAACTTGTCGCCCGGCACCACCGCGCCAACACCCGCCGGGGTCCCGGTAAAAATCAGGTCCCCGGGCTCGAGCCGGTAGTATTGCGATAGATAGGCGATCGTATCCGGCACGCTCCAGATCATGTCCGACAAGTCGCCCTGTTGGCGCAACTCGCCATTCACGTGCAGAGTAATCTTGCCCGAATCGTGATGGCCATGGCTGGCAACCGGGTAAATTGCGGTAACCGGCGCGGACTGATCGAACGACTTGCCGAAGTCCCAGGGACGCCCCTGCTTCTTCGCTTCCGCCTGCAGGTCGCGTCGGGTGAGATCCAGTCCAACCGCGTAACCGTAGACGCAGTCAAGCGCGTCGGCGGGAGAAATATCGCTACCGCCACGGTGCAGGGCAACCACCAGTTCAATCTCGTGATGAAGATCTGCCGTGCCAGGCGGATATGCCACCGCCCCGCCCCCCGGCACGATTGCGTCTGCCGGCTTCATGAAAAAGAACGGCGCCTCGCGGTCGGGATCGCGCCCCATTTCACGGGCATGTGCGGCATAGTTGCGCCCGACACAGTAAATACGTCGGACAGGAAAGCGCGCCTCAATCCCGACAACCGGGATGGACGCAACCGGCCCTGGATCAAATACATAAGTCAGTTGTGAATTCATCGCCAAAATACCGTGCTCTTCATCGGGTGAAAAAAGGCGCAACGAACTGCGCCGCCTCGACCAGCCCGATCGCCAACCACCGTTCCGGTCTCCATCCCGCCAAACCGCCCAATCAGCGCACGGCGCGAGCAGATTCGTGGCGAAACGCGAAACGAAAAAAGACGTGGATTATCTCATACGCCAAGTCTTCGAAGGCGAACGCAACACCGACCGGCATCAGCCGCCCGGCCGGCGCGCTGCAGGCTTTTCTAATGTCCCGCTGCTGGCAGCAGGCGAATGGTCAGATCGCCCTGCACCTGGCTGCGGCACGCGAGGATAATGCCCTGTCGGCTTTCCGCCGCTGACAACGCGCCATCCGAATGCGTCAATGTGCCGACCTCCCCGGCAACGAGGCGGCATTTGCAAGCGCCACATGCTCCGCTCTGGCAACTGTAGGCAAACCGCACCCCACGCGACAACAAGGCCGTCAGCAGAATCTCGCCCGGCTCGACTATCAGTCGCCGGTCGAGGCCTTCAATGGTGACGACGGGTCGCGTCATCGATACCCTTTCGGCAGACGAAACTTCACCGCACGCCAACTGCGCGCAGCCGTGTCAGCCCCTCTTTTCGCTGCCACACAGCCTCCTTGCGCGCCCCAATCAATCCAGATCCCTCACGGTGCCGCGCCGCTTCTTGACTCCCGCACGCTTCTTCTTTTCGTCGACGCGCCTGCGTCGCGCCGCGAGGCTCGGTGCCGTGGGCTTACGGGGTTTCGGCGCGTGCGCCGCATGTGAAACCAGTTCAACCAGCCGGCGCAACGCGTCATCGCGGTTTCGCGTTTGCGAACGGAACCGCTGCGCCTGAATGACAAGCACCCCGTCTGCCGTCATGCGATTGCCGGCAAGTCTGGTCAGGCGCGACTTCACGGAGGAATCGAAACTGCGCGTGCGTGCGACGTCAAACCTCAGCTCGACCGCGGTCGACACCTTGTTGACGTTCTGCCCGCCAGGGCCCGACGCACGCATGAAATGCCACTCGAGCTCGCGCTCGGGAAGCGAAATGCCGCCATTCACTCGTATCAACAACACCCTTTCAAAACATCCACAAAACATCCACCGGCACAACAGGACCGGAGACCACCGATTGTGCGCCGCACCAAAGCGCTATTAGTCAAGAAAAACAACCAAAACTCTTTCGCTCATTTGACTGCTCCTCTTGCCAAGAATGTGTCTAGGGACTACATTTGCACCGGGTTTCTCCTGTCGTTACCAACGACGCCAGCAAAGGTTCGCTGGCGACCAAGGTTAGCGGCTTTGGAGGATCTAATCCTAATTATGGGCTCAAGCCCATTTTCCGATAACACAACGGGAGAGAGTTATGAAACGTTGGACAAGCGCAGGTGCCGTCAAGGCTATTTCTGCGGCGGCCTTCGTCGGCTTTGCTTCCCAGGCGATTTCTGCAGACGTTACCTGGGACAGGCTTTTGAATGCCGATAAGGACCCGAACAACTGGGTCATGTATCACGGCGATTTCACCGGCTGGCATTTCAGCGGTCTTGATCAGATCAACACCGGAAACGTCAATAACCTGAAACTCGCGTGGCAGCACACACCGGGTTCCAGCAAGCGGGGCATTCAGTCCTTCCCGCTGGCCGTTGACGGCGTCGTCTACTACACCAGTTCTTCAGGTGCCGTTTGGGCGCTGAACGGAGCCACCGGCGCACCGATCTGGCACTATCAGGCCAAGATCGATCAGGAGCGCGCGGAAGGCACGTTCTACAACCCGTACAACCGCGGCCTGGCCATCGGTCATGGTCACGTCTACACCGCGACTACCGACGGTCGCATGATCGCCCTCGACAAGAACACCGGCGAAGTTGCCTGGGACAACGAGATCATGTCCGTTGCCAAGGGTAACAAGGGTTTCACCGGCGCACCTCTCATCGTCAAGGACAAGGTCATTGTCGGTGCGAACGGTGGTGAGCTTTCCGGCTGCTGCGGACCGATCTTCGCGGTTGACGCAATGTCGGGTGAAGTCGTATGGCAGTTCGACACCATCGGTGGCGACCAGCGCTCGCGTGATTCCTGGGGCAACGACTCCTGGAAGATCGGCGGCGGCGGTGGCTGGATGACCGGCTCCTATGACGCCAAGCAGAACACCGTTTGGTGGGGTACCGCTAACCCGGCTCCGGACTACGACTACATCGGTGAAGACTGGATGAACGCGGGTCCGCGTCCCGGCCTGAACCTGTACAGCTCCTCGGTTGTGGTGCTCGATGCCGACACCGGTGAACTGTCTGCCTACTTCCAGGAAATGCCGCACGATGCTTGGGACTTTGACTCGGCGACGGGCGAGTTCCTGCTGATGGAAAAAGGCGGCAAGCGCTACATGGTTCACCCGAACAAGGGCGGCATCATGTTCGTTTACGATCCCGACTCGGTCGGCGGCGGCAACGAACTGGCTGTGCACAATGCCTACATGGTCGGCGAAACCTACAACTACATCAAAGGCGTTACCAGAGACGGTCGTCTGGTTGGTCGTCGTGAACTGCCGGAAGGCAAGCACACCGACGTCTGCCCGGCAATTGACGGCGCGCTGTCCTGGAACACGGGTGCATTCAACCCGGGCCTGGGCCTGCACTACTTCGTGACCCAGGAATTCTGCTTCGACATCGAAGTGGTGAACCCTGAGCGTCCGGATGACTACTCGGGTCAAGCCTACTTTGGCGCGAGCTGGACTTCCAAGCCGCCCAAGCAGAAAGTTGACGGCACACCGGTGAACGCCGCCTACGGCACGCTGCAGGCACGCGATCCGCTGTCCGGCAAGATGAAGTGGCGCGTTGAGTTCAAGTACCCGGTACTTGCTTCTCTGCTGGCCACCAAAGGCAACCTGGTCTTCGTACCGGGCGCCGATGGCATGTTCAGCGCGTTTGACGCTCGTAACGGCAAGCTGCTGTGGCAACACAACAACGGCGTCGGCCACCACGGTGGCGTGATCTCCTACATGGTCGGCGGCAAGCAGTACATCGCTGTCGTGACCGGCTGGGGTTCACACGTTTCGGGTAACTTCCCGGGTCTGTTCGGTGAGCCGTTTACTTCCATGCCCACCGACGCCGGTAACCTGATGGTGTTCTCGCTCTGATATAGAGGTTCCAAGAACTTCGAAGTCAGACAACAGCAAGTCAATAGGGCGGGGGATTATCCCCCGCCTTATTTTTTGTGTCTCAATGCGATACCGTCCGGGAAGCGATGTTGCTTGAACAGCACCATAGTCCGGTGACCTCGTAAACCAGTCTTCTGGACAGACGTTAAAACAGGCAGGGGCCGAAATAAGCGGCCATACAGAATTGGGGAGATTTTTGATGTTTCGATTAGCCAACGTCTCGCGCGCTATCGTTTCAGTGGTTATTCCGGCGAGCTTCATTGCCGCTCAGCCAATACTGGCAGCCGCAGGAGAGGACCCGACCGAGGTCGCAGCGGCCATTGTTGACAAACAGTACAGTGAACAGGAAATGGACGTGAAACGACTGTTCGCATCGCGCTGCAGCTGGTGCCATCAGGGCTATGGAATGAAACAGGCTGATGGTCCTCGTCTGGCCGGAACCCTCCTTTCGCGCGACGAGGTAATGGATCGAATCGCCCGGGGCAGGTCACCGATGCCGGGTTTCCGGAAACAACTCAAGCCGTTTCAAATCGAAGCGCTGGCAGACTACATCAAGGCGCTTCCGACCGACTGACCACCGACTGACCTCTGTGCAGGCGAAAAAAAAAGCGGCCGCCTGGCCGCTTTTTTTCAACACGCCGTAGCTCAACGGCGTTTGAGCTTGAACTTGATCGGAAAGCCTTCGTACTCGCCTTTCCCCTCGAGGACCTTCCCGTCGCCAGTCAGTTTCGTGTTCGCGGTGAACACACCGGGGCCTTCCCCCGAAGCACTGAAACCGAAGCGATTGGCTTCTTTCGTCACCCCGGAGAGCTTCACCGCTTCCTCGCCGAAGTTATCGAGGTTCCTGAATTCGACCATACCGTTGCCGTCCGCTTCGATCTGCAGCATCATCGTGCCGCTGGTCATGCCCCGATACCACGGCCCTTGCCAGTCGCCGCTAAAATCGCCGGCGAACGCCGGAGGCAGACTGCCAACCCAGAATAACGCAGCCATCGCCGCCAGAAACGTCCTTTTCATACTTGCCCTCCAGATAGATTCCACTCCGCCTGTACGCCTGCGGTTCATGCGAATGATAGGACACCCCAGCATGGCGCAAGTTTTCACGATCAGCACAGGCTGCCAGTTTACCGTGCACGGGCATACTTCGGTCGATCCCGCCAGCCACCGTATAATCGCACGGTCGCACAATGCATTCCGTCCACCATTAACCAGCGCGCATGAATTTTTGCAGCAATTGCGGGGCACGTACAGTCGAGCGGATACCCGCTGGTGATACCCTGCTCCGCGCGGTGTGTGACCAGTGCAACACCATTCACTACCAGAACCCGAACCTTATCGTCGGCTGCATTCCGGAGTGGGATGATCGCATCCTCTTGTGCAAGCGGGCAATTGAACCGCGCATAGGGCTCTGGACGGTCCCGGCCGGCTTCATGGAGAACGGCGAAACGACCGCCGGCGGCGCGGAACGTGAAACCCTCGAAGAAGCAAACGCGCGCGTCGACATCATTGCCCCATACGCGCTCTACAACATTCCGCACATCAACCAGGTTTATCTGCTGTTCCGCGCGCGGTTGCTCGATCTGGATTTCTTTGCCGGATCCGAGACCCTGCAAGTCGAACTTTTCACGGAAAACGACGTGCCCTGGGACGACCTCGCTTTTGCAACGGTCCGTAATACCCTTCGGCACTACTTTGCCGATCGACGCAGCGGCGAATTTCGCTTCCACATGGGCACGATTGCCCCGATGCCCGCTCCACCCGATTCGTCACACGCCGTCAAGCCCGCAAGTTCACCTGAAAGGTAACCCCCGCCCGAAGAACACGCGGGGGCCTTCCCTTGGGCATCGCTGCTGCACGACTACCAGCCGGCTTCCTTTTCCGGTGAACTGGAGATTTTGTGGATGGCAAGGTCGGCACCCATGAACTCGTCGTCGGGGTCCAGACGGATACCTATTACCGCTTTCAGGACACCATAAACGATCACGCCCCCGACAAGCGCGACGGCGATGCCGAGCCCGGTACCCACGAGTTGCGACAGCAAGGAAACGCCGCCCAATCCGCCAAGCGCTTCGAGACCGAAAATACCTGCGGCGATGCCGCCCCACGCTCCGCACAAGCCATGCAGCGGCCAGACGCCAAGCACGTCATCGATTTTCCAGCGGTTCTGGGTCATCGTGAAAAACACCACGAACAGCACACCGGCAATCGCACCGGTCGCGAGTGCGCCCAACGGATGCATGATGTCCGAACCGGCGCATACGGCAACCAGCCCGGCCAATGGACCGTTATGAACGAAACCGGGGTCGTTTCGACCGGCGAACAACGCAGCCAGAGTTCCCCCGACCATTGCCATCAACGAGTTCAACGCAACGAGACCGCTGATCCCCTCCAGTGTTTGCGCCGACATTACATTGAAGCCAAACCAGCCCACCGTGAGCATCCACGCGCCAAGTGCCAGAAACGGGATGCTCGAAGGCGGATGCGCAGCAATCTGACCGCTTTGCTTATACCGGCCGCGGCGCGCTCCGAGCAGTAACACCGCCGCCAGCGCGATCCAACCGCCCATCGCATGCACGACGACGGACCCTGCAAAATCACGCATCGGCGCACCAAAACTCGACTCCAGCCATGCCTGAAAGCCGAGATTTCCGTTCCAGACGATGCCCTCGAAAAACGGATACACCAGCGCAACCAGGAAAGCACTGGCAATCAGTTGCGGATAGAACTTTGCTCGCTCCGCGATACCGCCGGAAATAATCGCCGGGATTGCCGCGGCAAACGTCAACAGGAAGAAGAACTTCACCAGTTCGTAACCGCTCTGCTCCGCCAGCGTCGCCGCACTCACCATGAACCCGGCGCCGTACGCAAGCGTGTACCCGACCAGAAAGTAAACGATCGTTGAAATGGAGAAATCGCAAAGTATCTTGACCAGGGCATTGACCTGGTTCTTCTTGCGTACCGTGCCAACCTCAAGAAAGGCAAAACCGCCGTGCATTGCCAGCACCATGATCGCGCCCAACAGAATGAACAATACGTCAGCCGCCGTATTCACCGACCCCATAATCCCCTCCGATTTTTATAGTTCAAGCTGGATAAACCGGTGTGCCGCATGCAAAACACGTTCCGATCAATCAAGTCTCTGTTTTTAAAGTAATTTCTCTTTCGTTATTTGAAATTCTGCACCACGCGGGTGCTTTTTTATCAGTTGACGCACCATTATGGTGCTCTCGTGCCCGAACGGCGCGTGACACCCCCACTGCTTGGTTCGCAATTTGCGAGGGGTTTATAGTGGCGTCGGCCGCACCCGTCGGCAAGCCGTCCTTCCAAACCACCTTGACCCGTAAGACATGTCCGCAAAGATCCAGCATCGAACAGACGAAACCACCCTGGGTGACCGGCCTCTGACCCTGGAGTGGGTGCTGCAGCAACTGGTCAAGGACGGGATCGTGGCCGCCGAGAGCGCAAAGCCATTGCAACAGGTTTCTCAAGTCCGCAAGAAGGCCAGTCACCCGTTGCTGACCGTCGCGGATCAGAAGTGGCCTGATCCACAAAAGCACAACAAACCCCTTACGCTGGAGCGCCTGACCGAGTGGCTGGCCCAGAAGACCGGGATCGCATACCGGCACATCGACCCGTTCAAGATAGATTTCGCGACCGTCACCAAACTTATCTCGAACGCCTACGCGTCGCGCTTCCGCATACTGCCGCTCAGCGTAACGCAATCGGAAGCGGTGTTTGCGACTTGCGAGCCCTTCGTGCGCGACTGGGAAGATGAACTCGCCAAGGTGCTGCGCGTCAAGATAACGCGCGTGATCGCGAACCCTCGCGACATCGACAACTACCTGGTCGAGTTCTACAACCTGGCAAATTCGGTCCAGGGCGCGAGCAAGGAGCATGGCGCAAATCTGTCAGACATCGCCAACTTCGAACAACTCGTACAACTCGGACAAAGCGGCAACCTGGACGCAAACGACCAGCACGTCGTCAAACTGGTGGACTGGCTGCTGCAATATGCGTTCGAACAGCGCGCCAGCGATATTCACGTTGAACCCCGGCGCGAGTTCGCGAACGTTCGTTTTCGTATCGACGGCATCCTGCATCAGGTCTACCAGATTCCGATGCCTGTTATCGCCGCAATGACGAGCCGCATCAAGATACTCGGGCGCATGGACGTGGTGGAGAAACGCCGGCCGCAGGATGGTCGCATCAAGACACGAAATGCGGACGGTGACGAAATCGAACTGCGGTTGTCTACCATGCCGACCGCATTCGGCGAAAAATTCGTCATGCGAATATTCAACCCGGACGTGCTGCTCAAGGACTTTCGCCAGCTGGGCTTCTCCGGCAAGGACCGGGAGCGCTGGGAGAGCGTCGTTTCCCAACCGCACGGCATCGTTCTCGTCACCGGCCCAACCGGCTCGGGCAAGACCACCACGCTCTACTCGACGCTGAAACAGCTTGCCAAGCCCGAAGTCAACGTATGCACCGTAGAGGACCCGATCGAAATGATCGAACCCTCTTTCAACCAGATGCAGGTGCAATCGGGTATCGGGCTCACCTTCTCTTCGGGCGTGCGCACACTTTTGCGGCAGGATCCGGACATCATCATGGTCGGCGAGATCCGGGATCGCGAAACCGCCGAGATGGCGATTCAGGCCGCCCTCACCGGCCACCTCGTATTCAGTACGCTGCACACCAATGACTCTGCGTCGGCGATTACGCGCCTGCTCGACATCGGCGTACCGCCGTATTTGCTGCAGTCAACGATTCTAGCCGTCGTCGGCCAGCGATTACTCCGAACCTTGTGCCCTCACTGCCAGAAAAGCACGGCCATCGACGAGGCCGTCTGGCAGAGCCTGATCAAGCCATGGCAGTCCGAGAAGCCGGCGCGCGTAAACGAGGCTGGAGGCTGTCTCGAATGCCGGATGACCGGCTACAAGGGCCGGCTTGGAATTTACGAAATCATGACCATGACCAACGGCTTGCGTGATCATATTCGGGAAAATGCCGATGTCGAGGAGTTGCGCCAGCAAAGCTACCGCGACGGAATGAAACCCTTGCGCATCAACGGCGCCATGAAAATCGCAGCCGGCGTAACGACTGTCGAGGAAGTTCTCAGCATCACACCATCGCTGCCGACCGAGCTGCGGCAAGCGCCCAAAACCGTCAGCGGCTGATGTAAGGTTGCGCCTGACGCTGAACGCTTTTCTTCTCCGATCAGAAAAATGAAAGATTCCCTTAAACCGGGCCTGACGCACCGGCACGCCTTCACCATTCCCGAGACCAAGACCGTCCCGTACCTGTATCCCGAGTCGGACATGTTTCGCGAAATGCCGGCGGTCCTCGCAACTGGCTTCAT
>LJTS01000163.1 GCA_001304425.1 Betaproteobacteria bacterium SG8_40 | reverse complement strand
AGTTGAGCAGCAGGCCGCACAGGCAGGCGATGATCAGCGGGTTGGTCGCTACCTTCCTCGCGACCGCGACGAACTCCGGCTTGCTGTCGCTGCGCCCGTAGATCGACAGCACGATAACCGAAATGACGTTCAGCAGCGGCACCATGATGGCCAGCGCCAGCGCCGCCAGGGTAACGCCCTCGTCACCGTAGAGCGGACCGATCACGGCGATGGCGACGAAACCGTGAAAGCGCGTGGCCCCCTGGAACACGCTGCTGAAGCTGGGGCCGCTTTCGGGAAATCGGCGCCAGACGAAGGCCTGGATCAGCACCAGCAGGCTGGCCATGCCGAGAATGGCCACCACCAGCACGGTGAGAAAGTCGATAAACGGAACGCTGCCAAGGTTGGCGCGGCTCAGCGTGCGGATGATCAGGAACGGAAACAGCAGGTAAAAACAGACGTGTTCGATAGCCGACCAGATGGCTTCGTCGACGACCCGAGTGCGGAATAACAGGTAACCGGTGGCGATGATCAGGAAGACCGGGGCGATGGCGTCTAAGGTGCTAGTCACCGGGTGCTAGTCCGCATGTCGCACCGATTTTGGTCGTGTCGGCATCACATCGTGCTTTGCGCGTCTGTGCGAATGCACGCGTGCGGCGTGACCCTGCTATCCGACGCTGCGGGATAGAACAACGCGTGCAGCGGTTGCCGAGCAGGGAATCGGTGAGACATGGGGCTAAGGCTGCTGCAATTCGTCTTCGTAACTGCAGGGTACCGTGCGCGGCTGCAGCGAGCTTTCGGACACGACCGATGCAAACGTCGAAATCTCCTTGCTGTGCACGTCGTAACGGCCGACGCGGATCACAATGCCATCGTCCTCGAGCCCGAGCACGATGGCGGCAAACTTGATCGGGGTACCGTTTTTGTCGGTGTACAGGTAGTACACCTTGTCGCCGGCCTGCATTAATGCGGGGTGATGCCCCGGATTCGTTCGCTGCGGCGGCGCAATAATTCGAGCGTGGTCAGCAACAATACCGAGAACAGCACCAGTATGGTCGCGGCCGACAGTATCGTCGGGCTGATTTCCTGGCGAATGCCGGACCACATCTGGCGTGGCAGCGTGTGTTGATCGGGGCCGCCGATAAACAGGATGATAACGATTTCGTCGAAGGCGGTGATGAACGCGAACAGCGCACCCGAGATCATGCCGGGTGCGATCAGCGGCATCTGGATCTTGAAAAAATTATAAGTCGGCGTGCCGCCGAGGTTGGCGCCGGCGCGCATCAGCGAGCGATCGAAACCGACCAGCGTCGAGGTGACCGTAATCACCACGAAAGGCATGCCGAGAATGGTATAGGCGAGAATTATCCCGGCATCGGTATTCGACAGGTTGACCCTGGCGAAGAAGAAAGCCATGCCGGCGGCGGTGATGATCAGCGGCACGATCAGCGGCGAAATCATCAGCGCCATGATGGCGCGCTTGGCCGGCATGTGCTGGTTGCTGAGTCCGAGCGCCGCCAGCGTACCGAGGAAAGTAGCCAGCAGTGTCGAGCACACCGCGTAGTAAAGGCTGCGGCCGGCGCCGGTCATCCACTTGTTGTGGCACATGGTCGAGGCGCTGTCATCGACGGCATCGCAGATGCCGAACAGCGCCTTGTACCAGCGTACCGAAAACGCGTCGGGATCGAGCGCCAGCATTTCCGGAGTGAAGTTCAGAAATGGTGACGACGTAAAGGACAGCGGAATTACCGCGACCAGCGGTGCTACCAGGAAAAACAGTACGAATACGCAAAACGCCAGATAAGTGTAATGCCAGATACGTTGCCCGGTTGTTGCATAGATTGGTAATGCCATGTCTTCAACCCATCTTCATGTTGTCGATACCAATGATCTTGTCGTATACCCAGTAGAAAACCAGGATTACGCAAAGCAGGATAGTGCCCATTGCCGCCGCCAGGCCCCAGTTGAGGGAGCGCTGCATGTGATAGGCGACCATGTTGCCGATCAGGCGACCGTCCTTGCCGCCAACCAGTTCCGGCGTGATGTAGTAGCCGATGGCGACGATGAACACCAGGATACAGCCGGCGCCGATACCCGGTATGGTTTGCGGCATGTAAACGCGGATAAACGCCAGCGTCGGTGTCGCGCCGAGATTCTGCGCCGCCTTCATGTAACTCGGCGGGATGGTTTTCATCACGCTGTAGATCGGCAGGATCATGAACGGCAACAGTATCTGCGTCATGACGATGATGGTGCCGTTGAAGTTGTACATCATCGACAGGCGATTTTCATCGCTGAGTACGCCGGCCGCCACCAGCGTGTCGTTTACCACCCCGTTTTGCTGCAGCATGATCATCCAGGCGACGATGCGCACCAGCAGCGAGGTCCAGAACGGCATCAGCACGCAGATCATCAGCAGGTTGGCGATGCGCATCGGCAGCGTGGCGAGCAGGTAGGATACCGGGTAGGCCAGCAACAGGCAGGCGATGGTTACGATGATGCTTACCTTGATCGTACGCCACCACAACAGGTTGTAAACCTTGCGTTCCTCGTCCTGCTGAATGATGTTCTTGTCGTAGTCATAGTCGAGATCGACCGCGTTCAGGTAATAACCGAAGGTAACACGGTCTTTCATGATGCCGAGCGAGCGCCAGAAATCCTGATCCAGCCAGCGGTCGTCCGCCTTGAGGAAGGCTTCCTTGTAAGGCGGCTCCATCTTATCGATCTTGCGCGCGGTGCGCTTGATCAGGCTGCGCCAACCGGGATTGGCATAGTTCATGCGCACGCTGGCCTTGCCGATATCGGTCCTGTCGGCGTCACGCAAATCCTTGTAGAAGGCCTCAAACATCGCCTCGGTCGGTTCGCTTTTCTTGTCCCAGGTTTCAAAAGCCGCGAAGGTATTCGGCAGGACGTCGTTGATCAGGTTATCGTCGACGCTGCGTGTCAACATGTTGCCGATCGGGATAACAAACAAAAATATCAGGAACAAAAGCGGCGGCAGCACCAGTAGCAATGCGCGCATCTTGCTGCGCCGCAACGATATCTGCAGGCTCTCTTTGAGTGGTACGCCGTCTGCTGTCAGCAGGGGGCCGTCAACGGTTGCGGGTGCTGTGCTCATGATATTTTTGTCGGCTGGTTAGTGGTGAAAACGGGGACAGACGCGAACGCCTGTCCCCGCACAGTAATGGCTTACTGGCCCATCCAGGCGGTGTAACGCTCACCGACGGAATCACCGTAGTCAGCCCACCATTCCGGGCTTGCCACGACCGAACGCGGCATGACTTCGGGACGGTTCGGCATGTGTTCCATGATGTTCTTGCCATTGTGGAACCAGGGCTCGCCCTTCTTGATGATTTCGAACGCCGAGGCGCGCATCGGACCGTAGTTGATGTACTTGGCCTGCTCTGCCTGCGACTGGGTAGTAGAGGCGTGAATCAGGAAATCCATCGCGGCTTCCTTGTTTGGCGCGCCCTTCATCATCCCCAGCCATTCTTCCTCGAGCACCTGTCCGTCCCAGACGGTAACGAACGGGGCGTCTTCGGACAGAATCGCTGCTCCGATACGACCGTTGTAGGCCAGCGCCATCGAGACTTCACCCGATTGCACCAGTTCCAGCGGCTTGGCGCCCGAAGACCAGAACACGGCGTGATCCTTGATCTTGTCAAGCATCATGAAAGCACGATCGATGCCTTCCGGCGTGCTCATGACCTTGTAGACGTCCTTCACCGCAACGCCGTCAGCCAGCAACGCCATCTCGATCAACGCGTTCGGCCAGGTGTGGATGCCACGCTTGCCGGGGAATTTCTTGACGTTGAAAAAGTCGGCAATGGTAGTCGGCTGGGCGTCCTTGAAGGTGCCCGCCTTGTAAAACGGGACATAGGACCAGAAGATCTGCGGAACCACGCAATCGTTGGGGAGTTCGACCATGATGTCGTCGTCCATCGGGGTGCCGTCGGGCGCTGGCGCGAACCTGCTGCGATCGAGTTCTTCGAACAGGCCTTCGTCACAACCGACGCGGCCTTCGTGCGGCAGTACGTCGACGATGTCCCAGGTGACGTTACCCGATTCAACCTGAGTACGCACTTCGCCGAGGCCACCGTTGTAGTTGATGAAGTTGATGCTGCCCGGATCCTTGTAGGTGTCCTGGTATGCTTTTTGCTGTGAGGCGGTATAAGCACCACCCCATGAAACGATGTTCACTTCAGCTTGCGCCGCGGTGGTAACCGCTACCACTGAAGCCAGCAGGGTATGTTTCAAAAGTACTTTCATTTTAGAGTTTCTCCTCTTCGGTTTACTTCTATAGCTGCTTGGGAACTGCGCGGTTAGTCGGACGGGTCCAAAGCCCGGCAGTCTTCCGCATTCCAGCCGATATTGACCGTGTCACCTTCTTTGAGGCGCGCATGGGCGGCTGAATTTGGAATCTTTACGATGAAATCGTCGTGACCGAGTACCGTGAAGCGGGTGCGGATGTGGTCACCGAGGTAAATCAGTTCTTCGGCTTTGCCGGAGAAAATATTGGGTAACGAGCCGGCTTCGGGGTCCACCGTAACCCGCTCCGGCCGCAACGACAGGGTGCTGCGGCTGCCGACGCCTTCGACGTTGACTTTCTTTGCCACCACGACAGCGCCTGCTTCGATTTCTACCTTGACGGTATCGCCGCTGTCCTCGGTCACCTTGCCGACGAAGCGGTTGTTTTCGCCGATGAAACCGGCGACGAACGCGTTGTTGGGCTCTTCATAGAGTACCGGCGGCGGATCGCACTGTTGAATGATGCCGTCGTCGAACACCGCGATTCGGTTCGACATGGTCAGCGCTTCACTCTGGTCGTGGGTGACGTAGACCACGGTGAGACCGAGGTTTTCGTGTATGTGCTTGATCTCGTATTGCATCTGCTCGCGCAGGTTCTTGTCGAGTGCGCCCAGCGGCTCGTCCATCAGCACCAGGTCGGGATCGAATACCAGCGAGCGCGCTACCGCTACCCGCTGTGCCTGGCCACCGGAAAGCTGCGCGGGGCGGGGATCACCAAATTTGCCGAGCTGCACCATGTCCAGCGCACGCTTGACACGCTGCTCGCGTTCGCTCTTGTCCATGTGGCGGACTTCCAGCGGAAAGGCCAGGTTTTCGGCCACCGTCATGTGCGGAAACAGCGCGTAATTCTGGAAGACCATGCCGATGCCACGCTTGTGCGGCGGCACCCGGTTGATCGGGTGTTCGTTGAGGAAAATTTCACCGTGGGTGGCCGGCTCGAAACCCGCCAGCATCATCAGGCAGGTCGTCTTGCCCGATCCCGACGGCCCCAGCATGGTCAGAAACTCACCCTTGGCGACGTCCAGGTTAAGGTTTTTTACAACCAGGGCTTCCCCATCGTAACTCTTTTGAATATCGACGAAGCGTACAAGGGCGTTTTCACTGGACATGGCGGAATAATCTCGGCTGGGTGTCTTGACTCAAATTATTTATCGTTTTCAGTCGAAGCTTTGTTCTAATGTCGATGCCTCGAACCTTTGGTTGATCACCAACCTTATTGGGTTTAACCGTCAAAATCAACCGTTTTGTCTGTATTGGGTGGGTTCGGCCGGGATTGGTGCAGGACTTTTTAGCCAGGTTCGCAGCATCATCACTAACGATATTCGCATCAGCCGAGGGCCTTGTCGGAATCACCCATTGCCGGATCGAGGCTGTCGAACTGGCAGTCGTAGGTGATGACTTCACCCTTGACCCCGCTGATATTGCTTTGCACGCGAGTCGCGATCAGCGTTTCCACCGGGAAATTGAAGACAAAGGTCCAGCTTTCGGTGGAAAAGGGGTTGGATGCCGACGACACCACGATCAGGCTGCTCTTGGTCTGTGAGCGTATTCTGATCAGGTTATGCGCCTTGTCCGTGGTTTCGATGCCGATGCTCGGACCCTTGATTCCACGTGGCAGCCAGGTGAAACGGACTTTGGATTTCCCGGCATCGAAGTTCTCCGCCATCAACCACTCCGAAAAGCGCGATTTGGCCTGCTCCGAATTTTTCTGCGATTGCGATTGCCGGTGACGGGCGCGCAGGCTGGAATTGTCGCTGATGCAGGAAATCGTGCTTTGCAATTGAATATCGGCCGCATGAGTGGCGAACGGCAGCAGAATCAGGATGCTGAGAATGAATCTCATCGCGGCAGTATAGCGGTATAGCAGCCGCTGGCAAATCGGTAATGACGAGGTATGCTGACCCCCGGAGGACACTATCATGCTAAATTCCAGATTCGCTACAGCGTCGGCGTTGGTGCTGGCCATGTTGTTGTCTACCGTAGCGTGGGCGACCATAGCGCCGCCGACAGCGCAGCCGGCCTTGCCGCGGCCCTCGCCGCAGCATCAACCCGCGGACGTGGTGCGCATCGTGATCGAGGCGCTGGCGAACAACGATGACCCCTTCGCCGATGCCGGGATCGCAACCACGTTCGCGTTTGCCTCGCCGGCCAACAAGGGCAATACCGGACCCCTGTCGAAATTCACACA
>LJTS01000162.1 GCA_001304425.1 Betaproteobacteria bacterium SG8_40 | reverse complement strand
CTCACCGTGACCGGTACCACGTTTCCGCTCTCCGCCAGCAGCGGCAGATCCAGCTTCACCCGTTCCCGCGCGATCAGGCTCTGGCCGAAGGTTTCGCGCAGCGCCGCGACGAGCGCTTCGCGCGTCGCCGACGCGGGACGAACCACCAGCATGCAAACGCCGGCGGCGAGCGCATGCAGTGCTCGCCGCCGCGCGATTGACGGCGCAACCGTATTGCCCGCTCCGGACTCAGGTCTTGTAGCTGAACCCATGATTCTTCAGCGGCATCGAACGGATGCGCTTTCCAGTCGCCGCGAACAGGGCGTTGCCGATCGCCGGAATCACCGCGCCGATCGGCGGCTCACCGACGCCGCCCCAGAAGCCGCCACTGGGCATGATGATCGGTTCGATCTTCGGCGTTTGCGCGAGCTTGAGCACCGGGTAATCGGTGAAGTTGCCTTGCACCACACGGCCGTTATCGATGGTGATCTCCTCGTGCATGATGAACGACAGGCCCCAGATCACGCCGCCTTCCATCTGCCCCTTGACCGAATCCGGATGCACGACGTGGCCACTGTCAATTGCGACGACGACGCGCTGCACATCGATCACGGTTCCGTTCTCCACCGAAAGCTCGACAGCCGCGGCCGTGTAGCTGCCATACGAATCAACCACCGCGATGCCGCGGTGCACGCCCTTGGGGGCCGGCTTGTCCCACCCGATCTGCCTGGCTACGGCGTCGAGCAGCGGCAGGTCCTTCGTGCCCTCCAGGAACGGCCGGCGAAATTCGTACGGGTCCTTGCCGGCAGCATGCGCGAGTTCATCAATGAAACATTCCCGGTAGAAGGGATTGTTGGTGTGCGCTACCGCGCGGCAGAAACCCGGCGGGACATGCGGGTTGCGCATCGCGTATTCATTGACGAAGTTCGGTACCTTGTACGGATTGTCGGCGAAGGAACGCGTGTTGATCGGGTCCACTCCGTTCTCGATCATGTTCGGCCGCACCGTGATGATGATCGACTGATCGGCTTGCCGGACCTGCCACGCGGTCCAGTTGCCGTCCTTGTCCAGCGCGCCGCGCAGCTTGACCAGCGACACCGGCCGGTAACGGCCCTGGCGCATGTCTTCTTCGCGCGACCACTGCAGGCGAACCGGCGTGCCCGGCATCGCCATCGCAATCTTCACTGCTTGTTTGGTGTAATCCTGGTGCCCGCCGCGCCGGCCAAAACCGCCGCCCGCATGCATCTTGTGGACAATGATGTTCTCCAGCGGGATGCCTGAGGTTTCCGACGCAGACGCTATCGTCGCTTCGCCGTTTTGCGTACCGCACCAGACTTCGAGGCGGTCATCGGTGTAGAGCGCAACGGCGTTTTGCGGCTCCATCGTGGCGTGGTTGAGAAAGCCGGAGTGGTATTCCGCCTCGACCACTTTCGCCGCATTGGCGAACGCGCTGTCCACGTCGCCGTCCTTGCGCGCTACCGGCACATCGGTTGCATCGATGCCGGTGCGCAGGAACTGCATGATCGAATCGCTCGAAACATTGTCATTCTCGCTCTCATCCCACTCGACCGGCAGCGCGAGCAGCGCCTTGTTGGCGCGCCACCAGTTATCGGCAACCACTGCCACCCAGTCCTCGTCGGCAACAACCTGTTTCACGCCGCGCATGCCGAGGACCCTGGACTCGTCGTAGCTTTTCAGCGTGCTTCCGAACACGGGACTGCGCACGATCGATGCGTAGAGCATGCCGGGCAGACGCACGTCGGACGCATAGATCTGGCTGCCGTTGGTCTTCGCCGGCACGTCGAAACGCGCCGGCGAAGTGCCGGCAATCTTCCACTGCGCCGGTGACTTGAGAGCAACATCGGTTGGAATGTCCATGGTGGCCGCCAGCCCGGCGACCTTGCCGTAGGTGGTGCTCTTGCCGGACGGGTGACTGATCACGCTGTCTTGCACGCGGCACTCGGACGCCGGCACGCCCCACTGGCTTGCGGCGGCCGACACCAGCATCTGGCGCGCGGCGGCTCCGGCCTTGCGAATGTACTCATTCGAATCGCGGATGCTGCGGCTGCCGCCGGTCGACATGCTCTGGAAGATGCGGTTACGCCTGATGTGCATGTTGACATCGGCATATTCGGGCCGCACCTTGCCCCAGTCGCATTGCAATTCCTCGGCGACCAGCTGCGCAAGACCGGTGAACGAACCCTGGCCGAGCTCGGAGCGCGCGATGCGAATCACCACCGTGTCGTCCGGCTCGATGACGACCCAGTGCGTGATCTCGGGGGCGCTATCGGCCGCGGGCGCAGCGCCGGCGATGCCGGGCAACTGGAATCCGATCGAAAGTGCGCCGGTGGCGGCCGCGGACTTCACCAGGAAGTGGCGGCGGGAAACATTCTCGATGGCTGCGTTGATGGCGTTGTGTGTCATGATGTCCCCCCTCAGACCGAACGCGCCGCGAGATGGATCGCCTCGCGCACGCGCGCGTAGGTCCCACAACGGCAGATGTTTGTCATCGCCGCGTCGATGTCGGCATCGCTGGGATTGCTGTTTCTTTCGAGCAGGGCCGTGGCGGCCATGATCATGCCGCTCTGGCAAAACCCACACTGTGGCACCTGAAGCTGCACCCAGGCTTTCTGCACCGGGTGCGACTTGCCATCGGCGGACAAGGCCTCGATGGTGGTGATCTTTCTTCCCGCCAACGCGGAAGCCGGCATCACGCAGGAGCGCATCGGCTGGCCGTCTACGTGCACGGTACAGGCGCCACAGGCGGCTACGCCGCAACCGTATTTGGTGCCGGTCAGGCCCAGTTCGTCACGCAATACCCATAACAACGGCATGTCGTCTTCGACGTCTACCTCGATCTGCTTTCCGTTCACGTTCAGCGATGTCATCCACGTCTCCACTTCGGTTGATTGCAGTTCAATTGAATAGAGGTTAGCAATACGGCATCCCGGTCCACAGACTGCTACGGCCCGATGACACCGGTTCGCTCGCATACCACCGGGCAAACTTCCCATTACAGTCATGCTGGCAACATGGCACTGAACACAACGCCGCGTGCCGGCGAACGGGACGGTCTGAGGTCCGATCGCGCACAAACCCATTGGGACAGGCAACCGCACGCCAGGTTCCCTCAGGCAGGTGATGGTGTTCGGCGTCATGACAGAAGGACGAACCGCCCTGCCAGGATCGCGCAATGAGCCCGGCAATGGGCCCATGGTTTGCTTCTATCCAGCTGTTTCCAGCATCACATCGGCCGATTGTCATGTCCAAACAAGAATTACGTTCCGAATCAAGAGTTTCCGTATCCCGCAAGGGGACGCTGAGTAATGGGAAAGAACAGTTTCCCTGCATGCTTCAGGACATGAGCGACAACGGCTGCATGCTGATGTGCACCCGGAATCTGGAAATCGGCCAGCAGCTCGACTTCGAGTGCGAGGTGTATCCGGGCAAGATCATCCGCTGCAAGCTCGAAGTCATGCACGCTTCGCGGGGGGACGTAGGGGCGCGGGTCATCGAAATTGACGAAGAGAGCATCAAGCTGGTTCAGTTGTTTCTTCAGGAGACCTTTTCCGGCCGACTGGATCGCTACGCGCCAAGGATGCGATAGTCACAGCCGGCGCAACCGGCCCGGAGAACGATCGCGGCCGTCCTCACCGGTGAAGTCCCGAGCTAAGTTAAGTCACGCGGACGAGTTTTTGCAGGCAGCGCAGTTCGTGATCCGGCTTGCTTCCGAACAGTATCGGCCAATAGGTATTCGACACCTCGGCAACGTAGACATCCCCCCGGGAATCGGTTGCGATTCCGTGCGGCGCGATAAACTGCCCGGGTTCTTCGCCAAGCGGCCTGGTGCCGACATAAGCCAGAATCTCGCCCTTGTGTGCATCGACAATCGTGACCCTCGGGCCCAGGTTGGGCGCGTCCCGTGAAAACATCGACACGGCTTCCGGGCCGAGTTCGCCAATGATCGCCAGCGGATTCCCGCCACGGCCGACGAACAGCCCGCAAGGCCGCGCAAGATTGTTCCACTGGCCCTGGTATTTGCCGCTGCCGTCGAACACCTGCACGCGGTGATTCTCGCGATCAGCCACGTAAACCCAACCGTCGTCATCGCAGGCGATGTTGTGCACGAGGTTGAACTCGCCCGGCGCGGTGCCCGGCCTGCCCCAAGAGAACAACAATTTTCCATCGGGTGAATACTTGTGCACGCGCGCGTTCTGGTAACCATCCGAGACGTAAATATCGCCCTGCGGCGATAGCGCGGTATGCGTGCACAGATTAAACGGCTCGCCGCTGAAGCGCGGCGCGGGATGGTTCGGCATCCCTATCGTCATAAGCACCTTGCCGTCGGGTGTGCACTTGCGCACGGCGTGGCCCTGGTCATCGGTGAGATACAGCAGGTCGTCGGGGCCGATGGAGGCGCCGTGCGCCCGCGTGAACCCGATGTCCTGTCCCCAGGATCGCAGATAGCGTCCGTCACGATCGAACACGATGACCGGATGCTCGCCGCGGTTGAATAAGTAGACGTGGTCCTTGCTGTCCACACAGACCGCCGCAACGTCGACATAACGCATGCCGGGCGGCAGTTCGCCCCAGTTTTCGACAACCTGGTAGCGGTACTCTCCCGATCCGATGATGACCGGTTCGGGCGCAACACGCCCAGACAGACCAATCGCGTCATCGCCTCTCGATCTCGTGGCTGACCGGGCTTCGAGCTGTCTGCTTGCTCTGGCATTGATCGCACCAGAAAAACGGTGGCGCCTCATCGAACACAAATAACACATGGGTTCCTCCCAGTATCCGGATTGCGGCTTGCCGATTGCGGCGAAACCGCCGACCCGGGAACCCGGCAATACGCCCTCGAACAATCAACAAACCTTTGCCTCAACAAGCATATTGACACAGTCCGCTCTGCCAGGTCGCAAGTCGGCTTGCGGTGCAGCCTCGGGTTGATCTGCATCGTGTTGATCATGACCGGCTCGACGAAACGCCTGGCGCGCAAACAGATGAAACGCCATGGCGTGAACGCAGAGTTCCTGAAGTACTGCCGAACCGTGCGCGTGCTCTTTCCGCGGGTACCGGCCTGCACATCGAAGAACATTCGGGTTTATCCGGAATAAACCGGCATCGCGTTATTGCCGGGAGAAAACGCTGAACGCGGCCCACGGCGGATCCACGGTGAAATCGGCTTCGCGCACCGCGATATAGAACTCCGGCACTTCGGCGAAGCTCTGCACGCCCAGCCCCTTGTTTGCAATTTCCAGCTGCTGCGGTAGCGGCTCCTGGTGCCCTTCGAGATGCAGCGTGACTACTGCCTTGCCGTCCCCGGTAAAGCGCTTCGCCACCAGCTTGAGCATGCCGTAAGGCGTCCTGCCGAGTTTATGTGACTGCCCTACGTGAACGCGGTTTGTCGCCCAGAACTTCGGCTGGCCTTCGTCCCCGTTGTCGCAATCCGTCGCCGACCGCCAGCCCGCATCGCTGAGTTGCCCACTGGTCAGGCGACCGATCTTCCGCTCCTGGAACCGTACGGACAATCCGTCATCCTCCGTGCCCAGTGAAAGGCGTCGGGACGAGTACTGACCTTCAGGTATCTTGTCGACGGTGAACGTTTCGATCGTGCTGCCGGCGCGAGTGACGGCAACTTCGAGTGCGACCGGCTGGCCGGACATGTCGAATGCGTACACGTTGCCGGGCGTGACATCGACATTGATCTCTCCACGCGATACTTCGACCAGTTGAGCAACCCCCATCACGCCGACAAGGCCGATGGCGGACCATCCGGCCCACATCGAAACCTGCGCGTGATCGCGCTTGAATATCAGCGCAATCAGCACCATTGCAACGACCGCGGAAGGCAGGCCAAGTGAAACCAGCGTCTCAAGTATCTGCGACATGCTCTACCTCCTGATATTTGTCGGCTGCGTTGGATGATACCGCTCCCGGCCCGGGGAATGTTCCCGTTCGCGCCACAACCCGCTGTTCCACCCTGCCGGGGTTTTCTCGCGGCACACCGCATTCCGAACGCCTGAATGTTCTTCGCGAACCTGCGCAGGCGCAATCCGTCGCGTTTCCTCGAATGCCGTTCGCATACTCATTGCGAACCGGCGTGCCGCAAAATCCCTTCGCGACATACTGACGATCAGCCGGGCGCTGTCTCCCGGGTATCCGGATGTGTATCGAACTGCAATGCAGCGAGTCTGGCGTACAAGGCATTTTCCCTTTTCAGGCTTTCGTGCGTTCCGCTTGCCATGATGCGCCCGCGATCCATTACCACGATGCGGTCGGCCTTGAGAACCGTCGCGAGACGATGAGCGATGATGATGGTCGTGCGCCCGCGCATCAGGTCGTCGAGCGCTTGCTGCACCAGCCGTTCGCTCTCCGCATCGAGGGAGGATGTCGCCTCGTCGAGCAGCATGACCGGGGGATTCTTCAGCATCGCGCGGGCGATCGCGACACGCTGGCGCTGTCCGCCCGACAGCCGCGTACCGCGCTCGCCGAGAA
>LJTS01000161.1 GCA_001304425.1 Betaproteobacteria bacterium SG8_40 | reverse complement strand
AGCGCGATAGTGCGAAAGCGAACCGGGAGGAGTGAACTTGTTGATTGGAACTGCATATGCCCAGGCAGCGGGCGGCGCTCAGGGCGGCATGGACCTCGTTGGTCTGATGCCTTTGATACTGCTCTTCGTGCTGCTGTATTTCTTGATGATCCGGCCTCAGGCCAAGCGAGCCAAGGAGCACAGGGCCATGCTGGCGGCGCTGCAAAAAGGCGATGAGGTGGTGACCGGCGGCGGCACCCTTGGCAAGATTTCCAACGTCGGCGAGCAATTTGTAACGGTCGAAATCGCGCCGAGCGTGGAAATCAAGGTCCAGAAGACGTCGGTCCAGACGCTTCTTCCGAAAGGAACGCTCAAGTCCGCGGGCAATTCCTGAGCGCTGTGCCGGGCAACGCCCGGCAGATTGCCGTCATAAACGTCCCAGCCACAACAAGCAACCATGAACCGCTATCCCGTCTGGAAGTACCTGATTATTGTCATCGCGCTGGTCGTTGGGTTTATCTACACCGTCCCCAATTTCTTTGGCGAATCGCCGGCGGTTCAGGTTTCCCCGGCGCGGGCGACCGCTGCGGTCGATACGGCGCTGCTCACCCGAATCGAGGACAGCCTGCAATCTGCCAGTCTTTCGATTGAGGCAGCCTATCTCGATCAGACCGGCGTCAAGGTCCGCTTGCGCGACACCGACACCCAGTTACGCGCGAAGGATGTCCTTCAGCGGGAGTTGGGCGACAGTTATGTCGTCGCGTTGAACCTGCTGTCGAATTCGCCGCGCTGGATGGCGGCCATCAGCGCCTTGCCCATGTATCTGGGCCTCGATCTGCGCGGTGGCGTGCATTTTCTCTTGCAGGTCGACATGCAGGCGGCGTTGACCAAAGCCGCGGACCGCTATGTGCAGGACATGCGGCAGGTCATGCGCTCCGAAGGCGTTCGCTACTCGCGGATTGCGCGTGACGGCCAGTCGGTGCGTGTCAGCTTCAGGGAAGAGGCGATGCGCGATCAAGCGATCCCGATACTGAACCAGGAAACCCCGGACCTGAGCTTCCGCAGCAGCGAAGCCGGTAATGAATTTCGCATCGTTGCGACGTTGCGGCCGGAAGTCGAGCGGCGTATCCGTGAGTTCGCGCTGCAGCAGAACATCACGACGCTTCGCAACCGTGTAAACGAACTCGGCGTGGCCGAACCGATCGTCCAGCAGTCGGGTCAGGACCGGGTCGTGGTGCAACTGCCGGGAGTCCAGGACACGGCCAAGGCAAAGGACATCCTGGGCCGGACCGCGAGTCTGGAAGTACGCCTCGTCGACGAAGAGAAAATGGATCCGGGCAATCTCGAGGCGGCAAGTGCCGGGCAGGTGCCATTTGGCGACGAATTGCTCTATGACAGGGAAGGCGTGCCCTACCTGCTCAAACGCGAAGTCATTCTGACCGGAGACCGCATCTCCGATGCTCAACCCGGTTTTGACCAGCAAACCGGCGAGCCGGCTGTGCACCTGAGCCTGGATGGGCGCGGTGCAACGGTCTTCCAAAAGACGACCCGGGAGAATGTAGGCCGGCGTATTGCCATGGTTCTCGTTGAAAAAGGCAAGGCCGAGGTGGTGACTGCACCAGTGGTTCGGGCCGAGATTCCTGGCGGCCGGGTCCAGATCAGCGGACGGATGACCACAACGGAAGCGCGCGACGTAGCCTTGCTCCTGCGTGCCGGGGCGCTGGCGGCGCCGATGGAAATCATTGAAGAAAGAACGGTTGGCCCGAGCCTGGGTGCGGATAACATCGAGCGCGGATTCCGGTCGACGTGGATGGGTTTCGCTGCGTTGAGCCTGTTCATTGCGGTGTACTACGCGATGTTCGGCGTCGTTTCGGTCATTGCGCTGAGTGTGAACATGATGCTGCTGGTGGCCTTGCTGTCGATGCTTCAGGCGACGCTGACGCTGCCCGGCATCGCGGCAATCGCGCTGACGCTGGGCATGGCGATCGACGCAAACGTGCTGATCAATGAGCGCATCCGCGAAGAATTACGTAACGGTACGACACCGCAGGCAGCCATTGCTGCCGGCTACGATCGGGCCTGGGGCACGATTCTCGATTCCAATGTCACGACTCTGATCGCCGGTATCGCGCTGTTCTTTTTTGGAACCGGCCCGGTTCGCGGGTTTGCGGTTGTTCACTGTCTTGGCATCCTGACGTCGATGTTCAGTGCCGTATTTGTTTCGCGCGGGCTCGTCAACTATCTGTATGGCAGCCGTCGCAAGCTCGAAAAGCTGCCGATTGGCAATACCGACTGGTACAAGAAACAGCAGGCGGCCTGACGGCCATTTGGCCATATAAATGAATTCATAACGGGAAAGAATCGGACATGGAATTTTTCCGCATTCGCAATGACATCCCCTTCATGCGCTACGCGCTGGTGTTCAACATCATCTCGGTGGTGACGTTCGTGATCGCGGTTGGTGCTTTGGCAATGAAGGGGCTCAACCTCGGGGTCGAATTTACCGGTGGCACGGTGATGGAGGTCAATTACAGCGGCGCTGCAGACATTTCGCGCATTCGCGAAACACTGGAATCGATCGAACTGAACGATGCCGTCGTGCAAAGCTTCGGAAGTTCGCAAACGGCGCTGATTCGTCTGCCGACCAAACCTGACGTCAGCGGTGCCCAGCTCTCAGAAAAAGTGATCGGCGCGCTGCGTGAAGACGATCCTGGCGTCGAGTTGCGCCGTGTTGACTTTGTCGGCGCGCAGGTTGGCGAGGAACTCGTAGAGAAAGGCGCGATGGCGCTGCTGGTCGTTTCAATCGGCATCGTGATCTACCTGGCGTTGCGATTCGAATGGAAGTTTGGTGTTTCGGCAATTCTGGCAAACCTGCACGACGTCATTATCATTCTCGGATTCTTCGCGATTTTTCAGTGGGAGTTCTCGCTCCCGGTGCTGGCTGCGGTTCTCGCCGTTCTCGGTTATTCGGTAAACGAGTCCGTGGTCGTTTTCGATCGTATTCGCGAGAATTTTCGCAAGATGCGAAAGGCTACGGTGCGCGAAGTCATCAATAACGCCATTACGCGTACCATGTCGCGAACGATCATCACCCACGGCAGCACACAATTGATGGTGCTGTCGATCCTGATCTTCGGCGGTGAGGCGCTGTTTTACTTTGCGCTGGCATTGACCATCGGCATCCTGTTCGGCATTTATTCGTCGGTATTCGTTGCCAGTCCGTTGGTACTGTGGCTCGGGGTAACGCGCGAGGATCTCCTGCGTCCCGAGAAGAAGACCGAAGAAGCGGTCGTGTAGGGCGGGCAGGCATTTCTCGGGGAAGGCTGGCAAGCCGCGCTCGAGGTTTTTTCAAGGCTGGAAGAGCGGCCACCTGCGCCGGACCTGCCATCGTGGGGCTGTGGTTCTTCATACTGGTTGCCAGGGCGCTTGCCGGGCTTCTGCGGATAGCGCGATTACCGGCGATGTCGGCGTGCCGTATCAACCAATCGGCGCACCGATGGCTCAGTTCAGGGCTGCGGCCAGGAGCTTGCGATACTGGCTGGTGAGCGGGTGATCGTTGCCCAGCAGTTCAAAGACCGCGAGCATTGTTTTGCGCCCGGCGTCGTCGCCGAATTTTCGGTCGACGCGGGTGATTTCCATTAGATGCTGCAGCGCCGGTTCGTATTTGTTTGCCGCTACGTAGGCCTTCGCCAACGCAAGGCGTGCGTCAAGGTCAGCCGGGTTGTTCGAGACCCGCGCTTCAAGCGCTGAAGCGTTCTCCGCGGTGCTCTTGGAACCAGCAAACGTCAACTGGGCTCTGAGGTGCTCGACGCGGGGATCCATCGCCGCTAGCGGCGGGAGTTCTTCCAGCAGTGCAGCCGCTTCCTCGCTGCGGTCGAGAGTGATCAGCACTTCGGCGCGGTCGATGCGAATGACTTCATTGTCCGGCTCCAGAGCCTGTGCCTCGTCGAGTAGGGCAATGGCCTGTGCGGCCTGCCCCGACCCGTAGGCCTGCATCGCTGCGCGCCTTTGTTGTTCGGCGGCACTGGGCAGCAAGCGCTCGATGAACTGGCGCACCATGCCTTCCGGCAAAGCACCAGTAAATTCGTCGATCAGTTTGCCGTCGGAAAACGCCTTGACGTTGGGTATGCCTCTGACGCCAAATTCTGCAGCGATGGATGGGTTGTCATCGGAGTTGACTTTGGCGAGCAGGAAACGGCCGCCAAACTCTTCCGAAAGCTTCTCGATAATCGGTGTCAAGGCGCGGCACGGGCCGCACCACGGCGCCCAGAAATCGACCAGAACGAGACGATTTGCTGATTCTTCGATTACGTTACGCTGAAAGCTGTCTTCAGTGACTTCCACGACATGCCCGGTCATCGCATCACTCCCGAAATAGTTACGGGTTATGTGGGGGCGAGAAAGCGGGCTTCAAGCAGGCGGGCCGACGCGACAATAACCAAACGCTGCCGTGTCTGTCAGATGCGGCGCGCAAGGTCTGCGGCGCGTCCCGTATAACTGCCCGGAGTCAATGAGAGCAACCGTTTTCTTTCACTTTCGGGAATTGGCAGATTGCGAACAAAGGCATGCAGGCTTTCGCGCGAGATGCCGCCCTTGCCCCTTGTCAAAGCCTTGAGTTGCTCGTATGCGTCTTCTATCCCGAAGCGCTTCATGACTGTTTGGACCGGCTCCGCAAGCACCTCCCAGCTGTCGTCCAGATCTTCGGCCAGTCTGTCCGGATCGGCCTCCAGTTTATCCAGACCGCGCCGGCACGAATCGTACGCGAGTACCGCGTAACCCAACGCGGTGCCCATGTTGCGCAGCACGGTCGAGTCGGTCAGGTCGCGTTGCCAGCGTGAGATGGGCAATTTTGCGCTCAGGTGATTGAGCAGGGCGTTCGACAGGCCAAGATTGCCCTCCGCATTTTCAAAGTCGATCGGATTGACCTTGTGCGGCATGGTGGACGAGCCAACCTCGCCCTCCCTGATCTTCTGCTTGAAATAGCCGACTGAAATGTATGCCCAAAGGTCTCGCGCGAGATCGATCAGCACTGTGTTGGCGCCGGCATAGGCGTCAAACAATTCGGCGACGCCGTCATGAGGTTCGATCTGGGTCGTATACGGATTGAAGACAAATCCGAGCTGCTCAACGAAGCGGTGCGAGAAATCTTCCCATTCGAAGTCCGGGAAGGCGGCAAGATGCGCATTGAAATTTCCAACCGCACCGTTGATCTTGGCAGGCAGTTCGACGCACTCGATGCGTTTACGCTGGCGTTCCAGGCGGTAGACGAAATTTGCGAGCTCCTTGCCGACGGTGGTCGGGGTTGCCGATTGGCCGTGTGTGCGCGACAGCATTGGCAACTCGGCATAATCATGGGCGAGTTGCCGCAGTTTCCCGATCAATGAATCCAGCGCCGGCAGCATGACCTGGCCGCGTGACTCGCGCAACATCATTGCGTGACAAAGATTGTTGATGTCCTCGGAGGTGCAGGCGAAATGCACGAACCCGGTGATGGCGGCAGCTTCCGGATTTGCGGTCAGCTGTTCGCGAAGCCAGTATTCAATCGCCTTGACGTCGTGATTGGTGCGTACCTCGATGGCTTTGACGGCTTCGGCGTCTTCCAGGGAAAAATTTCGCCCGAGCTCGTCAAGGTGTTTGATTGACGCAGCCGATAACGGCTTGATCTCGGCGAGCGCCGGTTCATTGGAAATAGCCTTCAGCCACGCGATCTCTACCTGCACGCGAAAGCGGATGAGGCCGAATTCACTGAAGAAACCAGAAAGCGCCGCTACTTTGCGCTGATACCGGCCATCCAGGGGTGACAATGCTGTCAAGGGCGACAACGCCATTGTGTTTGAACTCCGAGTGGTGTCTGTGCTCCGAGACTTTCCGGAACTTGCTGTTTTTAGAGTGCAATTTTAGCATGGGCAAGGTTGCTAATTGATGGAAAACCGGCTGGACGCGCTGTTGAAGGTGGCGCGCGCCTGCGGCCGCTGTGCCGCGCACCTTCCGTTGGGTCCGAGACCGGTGCTCCGGGCCGCTGCAAGCGCACGATTGCTGATTGTGGGACAGGCACCGGGCCGGCGCGTGCACGAAACAGGGGTGTCCTGGAACGATCCCTCCGGGGATCGCTTGCGCCAGTGGATGCAGCTCGACCGGGACCAGTTCTACGACACGCGGCGCATCGCCATTATTCCCGCGGGGCTTTGTTATCCGGGCACAGGGCCCAGCGGTGGTCTCCCGCCCCGGCCCGAGTGTGCGCCTTACTGGCACCCGCGTCTGGTGCCGCAGCTACCCGCGCTGCAATTTGCCTTGTTGGTGGGAAGCTACGCGCAAGCCGATTATCTGCGAGCCGCGCGGCGAAAAACGCTGACCGAAACAGTGCGATCCTGGCGCGATTACCTGCCAATGCCGCACCCGGGTCCGCGCAATCAAATGTGGCTCAGGCGCAATCCCTGGCTCGCCGAAGAGCTGCTGCCTTTTTTGCGCAATGTCGTGCAGTACACCATGTCGCAACCGGCT
>LJTS01000160.1 GCA_001304425.1 Betaproteobacteria bacterium SG8_40 | reverse complement strand
TGTCGGTCGCCGACCTTGCCAAGTCCATCGGTTCCGGCCTGGCGCGGGCGGCGCTCGCCGGCCGTGTAGACGGGAAACTGGTGGACACCGGTTTTGTGATTGACCATGACGCCGACGTTGCCATCGTGACGGCAGCCGATGCCGACGGGCTCGACATCATCCGGCATTCGACCGCGCACTTGCTGGCACAGGCTGTCAAGGAACTGCACCCCGAAGCACAGGTCACCATCGGTCCGGTGATCGAAGACGGCTTCTATTACGATTTCTCCTACAAGCGCCCGTTCACGCCCGAAGATCTGGCAGCCATCGAGAAGCGCATGCAGCAGCTTGCCAAGCGTGACCTCGCGGTCAATCGCGCGGTCATGGAGCGCAGCGAGGCGATCAATTTCTTCAAGGATCAGGGCGAGCATTACAAGGCCCAGATCATCGAGGCACTGCCGGAGTCGGAGGAGATCTCCCTGTACGGACAGGGAGATTTCGTCGACCTGTGCCGCGGTCCCCATGTACCGTCCACCGGCAAGTTGAAGGTCTTCAAATTGCTCAAGGTGGCCGGCGCCTACTGGCGTGGCGACTCGAACAACGAAATGCTCCAGCGCATTTACGGCACGGCCTGGGCAAACAAGGAAGAACTCGAAGCCTACCTTTTCCGCATCGAGGAAGCCGAGAAACGCGACCATCGCAAACTGGGCAGGCAACTGGACCTGTTTCACAGCCAGGACGAGGCCCCGGGAATGGTTTTCTGGCGCCCCAAGGGCTGGCGCCTTTGGCAGCAGGTCGAGCAGTACATGCGCAACGTCTACCAGGAGAACGGCTATCAGGAAGTCCGCTGCCCGCAGATCCTCGACGTGAGCCTGTGGAAGCGCTCCGGCCACTGGGACAATTTCCGCGAGAACATGTTCTTCACCTCGTCGGAAAACCGCGAGTACGCGGTAAAGCCGATGAACTGCCCCGGGCACGTGCAGATTTTCAACAGCAGCCTGCGCAGCTACCGGGACCTGCCATTGAGATATGGCGAATTCGGCGGGTGCCACCGGGACGAGCCCTCCGGCGCATTGCACGGGCTGATGCGGGTGCGCGCCTTCACCCAGGACGATGGCCATATTTTCTGCACCCCGGAACAAATCGAACCGGAGGTGGTGAGCTTTCACCGACTGTCGCTCAAGGTCTATAAAGATTTCGGCTTTACCGATGTAAAGGTAAAGCTTGCTTTGCGGCCCGAAAAACGGCTTGGCACGGACGACGTATGGGACCATGCCGAGGCGGCGCTGCGCGAGGCGTTGCGGGGATGCGATACGGAGTGGGAAGAATTACCCGGGGAAGGCGCTTTCTATGGCCCGAAGATCGAGTATCACCTTCAGGACAGCATAGGGCGCTCATGGCAATGCGGCACGATCCAGGTCGATTTCATGATGCCGCAGCGCCTGGATGCCGAATATGTGGCCGAAGATAACACCCGCAAGGTACCGGTAATGCTGCACAGGGCGATCGTCGGCTCGATGGAGCGGTTCATCGGCATATTGATCGAGAACTATGCCGGGGCGATGCCGCTGTGGCTGGCGCCGGTGCAAGTTGCGGTGCTCAACATTTCCGAGCACCAGGCCGAATATGCCAGTTTGATAGCCGGACGGCTCCAGGAAGCCGGATTTCGCGCCGCCGCCGACTTGAGAAACGAGAAAATAACCTATAAAATTCGCGAACATAGTATGCAAAAGCTGCCTTACCAGGTCATCGTTGGTGACAAGGAGGTGGCGGCAAACATGATTGCCGTGCGAACCCGCGGAGGTGGCGATCTTGGGCAGATGAGCGTGGATGCATTCCTTGCTCGCCTTGGATCCGAGTTACCGGCGGGTTCGGTGTAATTACGTGCGTTGGAATCGAGCTGACACGCTTGACGCACTCAATCAATTCAGGAGACCAGGTCTATAGCCCAGGATAAAGAGGTCCGCATCAACGAAATGGTCACGGCGCCGGAGGTACGATTGGTCGGCGTGGATGGCGAGCCAATCGGTATCGTCAATGTCGAAAAAGCTCTTGCGATGGCCGAAGAGCAGGAGATTGACCTCGTTGAAATCGCGCCGACCGCGAAACCACCTGTTTGCCGTTTGATGGACTACGGCAAGTTCAAGTACAACGAACAGAAGAAGCGGCACGAAGCCAAACTCAAGCAGAAACAGATCCAGGTCAAGGAGGTCAAGTTCCGGCCGGGTACGGACGAGGGTGACTACCAGATCAAACTGCGTAACCTGATCCGCTTCCTCAGTGATGGCGACAAGGCAAAGGTCACGCTGCGCTTTCGTGGCCGTGAGATGGCGCACCAGGAAATCGGCGCCAGATTGCTGGAACGGGTAAAGGCAGACCTCGAGGAGGTAGGCGTAGTCGAACAGTTTCCGAAGATGGAAGGCCGGCAAATGGTGATGGTGATCGCGCCGGCGAAAAAGGCCGAAAAGCCGACAAAGAAGAAGGCCAAGGCAGAATCGGCCGGATAGGAAGCAGCATCAGCCAGCAGCAGGAATTTTGCGGGACCTTGCGGGAGACATCGGGCGGCACTCGCGCAAGTCGGTAACAGCAAGCCGTCTAAAAACAAGTGATTACCGGGTTTAAAGTGCTCCATCGAGCCACCCGGCGTCATGCGAAACAGGAGTTCATGTAATGCCAAAGCTCAAGACCAACAGGGGCGCGGCGAAACGTTTCAAGATCAGCGGCGCAGGCCGCATCAAACGTTCGCAGGCAAATCGGCGCCATATTCTCACCAAGAAAACGACCAAGCGGAAGCGTCACCTGCGCGGCAGCACCAGCGTTGCCGGTGGTGACCAGAAAGCCATCCGCGTCATGCTTCCCTACGCGTAACGGAGACACGCCATGCCAAGAGTAAAACGTGGTGTAACCGCCCGCGCACGTCACAAGAAAGTCCTCGAACAGGCCAAGGGTTACCGGGGTCGCCGCAAGAACGTCTACCGCGTAGCCAAGCAAGCGGTGATGAAAGCCGGCCAGTATGCTTATCGTGACCGGCGGGCCAAGAAGCGCGAATTCCGCGCCCTGTGGATTGTTCGCATCAATGCGGCGGCGCGCGAGTTCGGAATGACCTACAGCACGCTGATCAACGGGCTGAAGAAGTCCGAGATCGAAGTCGATCGCAAGGTGCTCGCAGATCTGGCGGTTTTTGACAAGGCGGCATTCGGGCAGATTGCCGAGCAGGCGAAAGCCGGGCTCGCCGCCTGAGTCGCAACAGGTGCTGGGCAAGGAGGCTTTCGAGCCTCCTTTTTTGTTGTCGAACTGAGAATGGACAAACTCGAAGATCTCATATCGGAAGCGCGTGTTGCATTTGACAGTGCGACTGAAATTGCGCAACTCGAGCAGGTAAAAGCGCGATTCCTTGGAAAGAGCGGTGCGCTGGCGCAACTGCGAAAGGGTCTTGCCTCGCTCAGCCCCGAGGAGCGTCCCAAAGCCGGTGCACGCTTCAACGACGTCAAGGGAAGCATCGAGCAGCTGCTTGGCGACCGGCGCGACGCAATCCAGGCCAAGGCTCTTGCTGCGCGCCTCGAGCAGGAGAAAATCGACGTCACGATGCCGGGGCGCGACCGCGCCAGCGGCGGGCTGCACCCGGTAACCCGTACCCTGGAACGAGTCACCACGCTATTCCGCTCGATGGGTTTCGATGTCGCCGACGGTCCCGAGATCGAGACCGATTTCTACAACTTCACCGCGCTCAATCAACCGGCCGACCACCCGGCGAGATCGATGCACGACACCTTCTACCTGGAAGGCGAACAACATCTGCTGCGGACACATACGTCGCCCATCCAGATTCATTACATGGAGCAGCATCGTCCGCCCGTACGGGTGATCGCGCCAGGCCGGGTTTACCGTGTCGACTCCGACGCGACGCACTCGCCGATGTTTCACCAACTGGAAGGGCTGTGGGTTGACCAGACAGCGACGTTTTCCGATCTGAAGGGCGTGGTGCGTGAATTCCTGCGCAATTTCTTCGAGATCGAGGACCTGGAAGTCCGCTTCCGGCCGTCATACTTTCCGTTTACGGAACCGTCAGCCGAAATTGACATGACCTTCAAGGACGGCTGGCTGGAAATCGGAGGTTGCGGGATGGTGCATCCGCAAGTCCTGCGCAATGTCGAAATCGACCCGGAGCAATTCCAGGGTTTCGCTTTCGGCATGGGACTGGATCGCCTCGCGATGCTGCGCTACGGCGTCAATGACCTGCGGCTTTTCTTCGACGGTGATCTGCGTTTTCTGCGCCAGTTTGCCTGAGCCACCCCCCCGCTACGCGATGACGTTACACGATCGACCATGAAGCTCTCCGAACATTGGCTGCGTACTTTCTGCGATCCGGCGCTTTCCACCGCGGAGCTTGCGCATGCCCTGACGATGGCCGGGCTGGAGGTCGAAGAAGTCGAGCCTGCAGCTGCACCGTTCGAAGGCGTCGTCGTTGGCAAGGTGCTGACCGTCGATGGGCATCCCGATGCCGAGAAACTGAAGGTCTGCACGGTAGACATTGGCCGCCCAGACGCCCTCAGCATCGTATGCGGTGCGCCCAACGTGACGAAGGGAATCAAGGTCGCGTGCGCCACGGTCGGGGCGCGGCTGCCGGGCCTGCAGATCAAGGAAGCGAAGTTGCGCGGCGTACAGTCTCAGGGGATGTTGTGTTCCGCGGCGGAACTGGGAATATCCGAGGATCACGCGGGCTTGATCGTGCTCGATCCCGAGGCCAATGTGGGATCGAACGTGCGGCAGGTCCTCGATCTCGACGATAACGTTTTCTCACTGAAGCTCACGGCCAATCGAGGCGACTGCCTGTCATTACTCGGGATTGGTCGCGAACTGGCAGCCATCACCGGGGCGGCGCTTTGCTTGCCCTCGCTCGCGAGCGCAGCACCGGCACTGACCGAGACGCTTGATGTCACCCTGTCCTCGCCGGAGGCCTGTCCGCGATACGCGGGACTTGTTCTGCGCGGTGTCAACGCGGCAGCGCCAACGCCACAGCACGTCGTCCGGCGCCTGGAGCGCAGCGGCGTGCGTGCCATCAGTGCAATCGTCGATCTGACCAACTATGTAATGCTGGAGATCGGTCAACCGATGCACGCGTTCGATCTCGCGAAGCTGCAAGGCAGTATCGATGTGCGTTTTGCCCGGCGGGGAGAGCGACTCGAACTGCTCAATGGCCAGGTTCTGGACCTCGAGCCGGATATGCTCGTGATCTGTGACGGCCGGGGGCCGGTCGCCCTGGCCGGGATCATGGGCGGCGAGCAAACGGCCGTTACCGTGGACACGACGGACGTGTTTCTCGAAAGCGCGTTTTTCACACCGGGCGTCATTGCCGGCAAGTGGCGCCGGCTCGGTTTTTCGACCGATGCTTCACATCGATATGAGAGGGGAGTGGACTACGAGGGCTGCCGGCGCGCTGTCGAGAGGCTCTCCGGGCTGATCCTCGAAGTGTGTGGCGGCAAGTCAAGCGTGGTCAGCGACGTGGTCGCCGAACTGCCGACGCGACCGGAAGTGCAACTGAGATTCCCGCGGGTGCAGCGCATTCTCGGCATGGACGTCAGCGCGGAGCGCGTCAAGGAGATACTGGGCCGGCTCGACATGCCAGTGCGCCAGACGGGTGACGTCATGACGGTGACAGCGCCGAGCTACCGCTTCGATATCTCCATCGAAGAAGATCTGGTGGCGGAAATCGTGCGAATCGAAGGCTACGAGAAGTTGCCGGCGACGCTGCCAGAGGCGAAGGCCGGTACCCTGGCCATGCCCGAACGTTTCCAGGGTATGTCCCAACTGCGCCAGACGATGGTGACACGGGATTTCCAGGAGGTCGTCACCTACAGCTTTGTCGACGAGGCGTGGGAACGCGATTTCGCGGGTAATTCCGCGCCGCTGCGCCTGGCGAATCCGATCGCGGAACAACTCAGCGTGATGCGCTCGAGTCTGTTGGCAAGCCTTGTCGACTGTCTGCGTTTCAATACCAACCGCAAGCAGGCAAGGGTGCGGCTCTTCGAGATCAGCCAGGTGTTCGCGGCGCATGCCGAAGGCTTCGACCAGAGGCTTCGACTGGGCGCACTGGCCTACGGCGACGCGAAGCCAGAACAATGGGGTGCGGCCCGTCGACCGGTCGATTTTTTCGATTTGCGCGGCGATCTCGAAACGCTGTTCGGGGCCCGTCATGTCGAATTTGTCGCGGCGCCGCACCCGGCACTGCATCCGGGCAAATCGGCCCAGGTCGTGGTGGACCAAACCGTGGTTGGCTGGATTGGCGAATTGCACCCGGGTTTGCTGACGCGCTACGAGGTTCAGGGCAATGTCGTTGCGTTCGAAGTCGATGCGCGGACCGCGACCGAGCGGCCGGTTCCGGTATTCCGTGAGTTCTCCAAGTTTCCGCTGGTACGGCGCGATATCGCCGTCGAAGTGGCAGAAGACATTCCGGCCCGATCCCTGCTTAAGACGATGCAAGACAGCGGCGATCCAATTCTGGACGATGTCGCGCTGTTCGATGTATATCGTG
>LJTS01000159.1 GCA_001304425.1 Betaproteobacteria bacterium SG8_40 | reverse complement strand
CCGTGCTCCTGCCATCTCACATGCCAGCGAGTCGCATACCCTGACCGTGATCGCTGGCGGCGGTGCCGCCCCTTCCTTTACAACGTCGAAATGATGATAGAAGCTCGCCACCTCGAAAACTTCGGCCATGGGCAGACGCATTTCGCTTGCCAGCGCGCGCAGGTGTGCCGCCGACAGGTGTCCGAACTCATCCTGGATCAAGTGCAGGTATTCAATCAGCAGATCCCGGCGGCGCGGCCTGTCCCCGAGCAATCGCCGCACGCGCGACAACGCTCCGGAGTCGATCTGCCGCCCCTTCGGTTTGCCGCGCCGTTTGACCGTTGCATCCATCCACACCTCGTCATGTCCGCACAGTTGGCAATCATGGTGCGGACAAAAATCCGTTACATGCAAAACACCCATTGCAAGGCGACCGCGAGAGGGCCGGCTTTCGGCGTTGTCCCGCCGCAAACACTTCTGCCGCCCTCCATCACCCGCTGCCGTCTGCCATAATCATGGCCATTTCCAGCCACGATATCGCGATGCCGGCATTTCCACACACCGACAAGCATACTGCAGCACACCCGGCACTGAAAATGACCAATGCCGGACGACCTGCGACCTTTGTTGTCGATGCCCGTAACGAGCACGGCGAAACCGTCAGCACGTCCATCGCCGGCGAGCATCCCTTGACCATTTACCTCGACAAGCGCGAAATCGTCACGTTGATGACGCTCGGCCAGGCTCCGGAAGCATTGAGCATCGGATACCTGCGCAACCAGCGCCTGGTACCCGCTGCAGCGAACCTCGTTTCCGTTCAGGTTGACTGGGACGCTGCGGCCTGCGCCGTGACTACGAACACTCCCCGCGAGGACGTCGCCGAGCGCCTTGGCAAGCGTACCGTCACGACCGGGTGCGGGCAAGGCACGGTGTTCGGCGACCTCATGGAAGAAATCGATCGGCTACACCTGCCGGCCGGGGCAGGAATCGACGCATCCGGTCTGTACGACTTGCTCGACGTGGTTCGCCAGCGCGAGACCGTATACAAACAGGCGGGCGCCGTACACGGATGTGCGCTTGCACGCGGCAACGAGATCCTCTATTTCATCGAGGACGTCGGCCGGCACAATGCCGTTGACGCGATTGCCGGACTGATGTGGCTGGACGGCATTTCGGGCGACGACAAGATTTTCTACACCACGGGGCGGTTGACGTCCGAAATGGTGATCAAGTGTGCGCAAATGCAGATTCCCATACTGGTGTCGCGTTCTGGACTGACGCGGATGGGCTGGGAGATCGCGAACAAGGTCGGACTCACCATGATCGGGCGCGCGAAAGGCAAGCACTTTCTGGTATTCACGGGCCATGAGCGCTTCACAGAACGAAGCTGAGCGTCCGATCAGCGGCGTCGTCCTCGCTGGCGGCCAGGGGCGGCGCATGGGCAGCGTCGACAAGGGACTGCAACCGTTTCGCGGGCGCGCACTGATCGAGTGCGTGATCGAGCGACTGCAACCACAGGTTGCCGAGATACTCGTCAATGCCAACCAGAATGCGCAACGCTACGCCGCTCTCGGATACCGGGTGATTACCGATCTGGTGCCCGATTACGCCGGCCCCCTTGCCGGTCTGCACAGCGCCCTGACCGCGGCCTCTCATGAACTGGTGCTGACAGTTCCCTGCGATTCGCCTTTTCTTCCAGCGGACCTCGCCGCCAGGATGCAGGCTGAATTGGGCAAAACTGCAGCCGACGTGGCAGTGGCCTGGACCGGCAGCCAACCACACCCGGTGTTCTGCATGACGCGGCGCGCGCTGTTGCCCCACCTGACCCGGTTCCTCGATGCCGGTGGACGGAAGATAGACGCATGGTATGCCGACCTGAACGTCGCAAGAGTCGCGTTTGATGATCAGCCCGATGCGTTCGCCAATTTCAACACGCTGGCCGAGTTACGCTCGGCAGAGCGGCAAGACTGACAGCGAGAGAACTAGCGATCCGCCGGCGCGCTGGCCGGGCTCGGGTCAAGAACGTGAAAGAACACTTCGTTCGGCTTGATCATGCCCAGTTCGGTACGGGCGCGCTCCTCGATGGCGTCAAGGCCGGTTTTGAGGTCGAGTACTTCCGCATTGAGCGCGGCGTTGCGCAGCGCCATCTTGTCGTTCTCCGCACGCTGCTCCTCGATCTGCTGATCGAGCTGGCTAACGCGCAGCCAGCCTCCCTTGCCAAACCACAGCGGGTACTGGATAGCGAGGATCAGCAGACTCAGCGTAATCGCGAGTGCGCGCATTCAGCGAAGGTTATAGAAAGCATCGCGCCCCGCATAACTCGCCGAATCACCGAGGTCTTCCTCGATGCGCAGCAACTGGTTGTATTTCGCAAGCCGATCCGAGCGCGACAAAGAGCCGGTCTTGATCTGCAAAGCATTGCTGGCAACCGCAAGGTCCGCAATGAACGTGTCTTCGGTTTCACCGGAGCGATGCGAAACCACCGCGGTGTAACCGGCGCGCTTGGCCATTTCGATCGCGGCAAATGTCTCCGTTAGCGTACCGATCTGGTTGATCTTGATGAGTATCGAATTGGCGACCTTCTGGCTGATTCCTTCGGACAGAATGCGCGTATTGGTCACGAACAAGTCGTCCCCCACCAACTGGACTTTCTGGCCGAGCTTTGTCGTCAGGATCTTCCAGCCTTCCCAGTCGCCCTCGGCCATTCCGTCCTCGATGGAAACGATCGGATACTTGTCCACCCAGGCGCCGAGATAGTCCGCGAATGCAGCCGCGTCGAGTTCGAGGCCCTCGGACGCAAGGTGGTACTTCCCATCCTTGAAGAATTCGGAGCTGGCGCAATCGAGGCCAAGCGCAACCTGCGAGCCGGGCGTATAGCCGGCGGATTCAATGGCTTCGAGAATGAACTGCAACGCGGCTTCATTATTCGGCAGGCTCGGCGCAAACCCGCCTTCGTCGCCAACGGTCGTCGGCATGCCCTTGGCGTCGATCAGTTTGCGCAACGTCTGGAAAATCTCCGCACCGCAGCGCAATGCCTCTCTAAAGCTCTCGGCACCAACCGGAATGATCATGAACTCCTGCATGTCGAGGCTGTTGTTGGCGTGGGCACCGCCGTTGATGACATTCATCATCGGCACCGGCAGTTGCATCCGCCCTGCTCCCCCGAGGTAACGGTAGAGGGGTAGCCCGGATTCGTCACCGGCCGCCTTCGCCACGGCAAGCGATACCGACAGGAGCGCGTTTGCACCGAGCCGGGACTTGTTCTCCGTTCCGTCAAGATCGATCAGCGTCTGGTCAATGAACGCCTGTTCGATGGCGTCGAGCCCGACTATCGCCTCGCAGATTTCGGTATTGATGTGCTCGATCGCCTTGAGAACGCCCTTGCCGCCATAGCGGCCGGCATCGCCGTCGCGCAGTTCCACCGCCTCGCGGCTGCCGGTCGATGCGCCGGAAGGCACTGCCGCGCGCCCGCTGATGCCCGACTCCAGCAATACATCCGCCTCGACCGTGGGGTTACCGCGTGAATCCAGAATTTCCCGTGCAACGATATCGACGATAGAGCTCATTATTTTCCTTTGTTCCTTCGCTGTTGAAGCCAGCCGTGATCAGATTTTCCCCGAAACCAGATCTTCCTCAAACGCGTGGCGTTTCACGGTTTCATCAATTGCCTTAAGTGTCTCAAGCAGCGTTTTCATGTGTTTCAACGGCCATGCGTTCGGGCCGTCGGAGAGAGCCCGCTCCGGATCCGGATGCGTCTCCATGAACACTCCCGCGATGCCGCTGGCGACTGCCGCTCGCGCCAGCACCGGAACGAATTCGCGCTGCCCTCCGCTTGCCTCACCCTTGCCGCCGGGCAATTGCACGGAATGCGTCGCGTCGAACACGACAGGGCAACCGGTTTCGCGCATGATCGCGAGCGATCGCATGTCCGATACAAGGTTGTTGTAGCCAAACGACGCTCCGCGCTCACAGACCATGATGTTGTCTCCGCCGCCGGCTTCGCGTGCCTTGTCCACCACGTTCTTCATTTCATGTGGCGACAGGAACTGTCCTTTCTTGATGTTGACAGGCTTGCCGGACTGCGCGACTGCACGGATGAAGTCGGTTTGGCGGCACAGGAAAGCCGGTGTCTGCAGCACATCGACCGCTTTTGCAACCGCCGGCACCTCCGCCTCGGTATGCACGTCGGTCAGCACCGGCACATTCAGTTGCTTGCGAATGTCAGATAGCGTTTCAAGGCCTTTCTCCATGCCGATGCCGCGAAACGACTTCCCGGAGCTGCGATTTGCCTTGTCGTAGGACGCTTTGAATATGTACGGAATCTCCAGCGAGCCGGCGATTTCCTTCAGCTGCCCGGCAACGTCGAACACGAAATCGCGCGATTCGATGACGCAGGGACCGGCGATCAGAAACAACGGCCGATCGAGGCCGACTTCAAAGCCACACAGTTTCACGAATGACTTCCTTCAGTCCGGCTGCCCGGTCCGGATCCAACACGGTGCGCGTCTGCACGGTCGCATCCCCGTGCCCGTGTGCCGCGAGGCCCCCGTTCCGCGCTGCGACACGCGCCTGCGATCTGGAATCGAGGCCGGTCGGGCCAGGCTGCAAAACCGCACGGATTCACTCGCGCTCTCATATTCATTGCCTCCGTCAGATGTGCCGCATTGCCATGCAAGTGCCAGGGGAATCACGCCAGGCTCTGCAAACGCTGCGCCGGCGCACCGGTGCCGCTGCGCCTTAGACGGAATTCGCGAGCCGCGCGAATGAAGGCATTGAACAACACGTGCCCGCTGCGCGGCGTAGAGGTGAATTCCGGATGGAACTGGCATGCCACGAACCAGGGATGGTTCGGCAATTCGATCATTTCGCACAGCCCCTCCCGCGGCGACATGGCTGCCACCTTCAATCCGGCTTCCTTGAGTACCGGAAGGAACTGGTTGTTGACTTCATAGCGGTGACGGTGGCGCTCGATCACGCGCTCCGCCTGGTAGATTTCTCTGGCTTTGGTTTCCGGCAGCAACAACGCTTCCTGGCCGCCAAGCCGCATGGTCCCGCCCAGATCCGAGTCCGCACTGCGCGCCTCACGGCGCCCGTCGGTCGACATCCACTCCGTAATCAGTCCGACCACCGGATAGCGTGTTTTAGGGTCGAATTCGGAACTGTGCGCCCCCTCGAGACTCGCAACGTGGCGCGCGAACTCAACGACCGCAAGCTGCATGCCGAGGCAGATGCCGAGGAAAGGCACGCTATTTTCGCGTGCGTACCGGATCGCCTTTATCTTGCCTTCGACGCCGCGTTCGCCAAAGCCGCCCGGAACCAGTATTGCGTCCATGTCGGTGAGCGCGCCGGTTCCATCACGATCGATGTCTTCCGAATCCATGTAATGAATATTGATGCGGGCGCCACAGTGAATACCGGCATGTACAAGCGCTTCGGAAAGTGACTTGTATGACTCCGTCAGGTCGACGTATTTGCCGACCAATGCAATATCCACGGCGTAATCCGGGTTCTCCAGCCGATGCACGAGGTGGTCCCAGACCGACAGATCGGCTTCGGGCGCATCCAGCTTGAGCCGCTTCAGGACGATGTCGTCGAGATTCTGCGCATGCAGCAGGCCGGGAATCTTGTAGATACAATCGACATCGACCGCCGATATCACGGCCTCCTCGGGCACGTTGGTAAACAGGGCGATCTTGCTCCGCTCGTGATCGGGAATCTCGCGGTCCGCGCGGCACAGCAGCACGTCCGGCTGGATACCGATTTCGCGCAATTCCTTCACCGAGTGCTGCGTCGGCTTGGTCTTGATCTCTCCGGCAGAGGGTATATACGGCACCAGGGTGAGATGGATGAAGCAGGCGTTGTCGCGCCCCTCCTGGATGCTCATCTGCCGCGCTGCTTCCAGAAACGGCAGCGACTCGATGTCGCCGACCGTACCGCCGATTTCCACCAGAGCGACGTCGGCATCGCCGGCGCCCATGCGTATGAATTGCTTTATCTCATCGGTGATATGGGGAATGACCTGCACTGTCCCCCCCAGATAATCCCCCCGCCGTTCCTTGCGGATGACGCTCTCGTATATCTGGCCGGTGGTGAAATTATTGCGCTTCGACATCCTGACGTTGACGAAACGCTCGTAGTGTCCCAGATCGAGATCGGTCTCCGCGCCATCGTCGGTGACGAACACCTCGCCGTGCTGGAACGGACTCATCGTTCCCGGATCAACATTGATATAGGGATCGAGCTTGAGAAGCGTGAGCTTGATGCCGCGGGACTCAAGGATCGCAGCGAGAGAAGCGGAGGCGATACCTTTGCCCAGGGAGGAAACGACACCGCCAGTGACAAAGATATATTTGGTCATGCGCTACTTATTGATTTCGCCCGGAGAATGATAACGTAAAGCGGTGGCCGGCGACAGGGCGCGCCTGGCCTCCGCCCGGAAATTTACTCCGGAATCTTGTCAGGCGGCCGCTTTCGAGCCGATATGTTTACCGATGTACAGCCAGGTATCGACGACGGTGTCGGGATTGAGGGAAATCGTTTCGATGCC
>LJTS01000158.1 GCA_001304425.1 Betaproteobacteria bacterium SG8_40 | reverse complement strand
CTCGCCCGCGCTGAAACTGCTCCAATCGCGCCACCTGGTGCTGTTTGCCTCACTGCGCGAAAGCATTCTCTCCCGTGCGCTCGAAACGCGTGTCGACAACTTCGACCGTGCCATCACTCACGCCGCCGTCGCCGATTACCTTCACGGCCGCAGGCGCATGTTCAACCGCCTCGAGAGGTTGGGCGCGATGTGTGTCGATGTCGAACCCGAACAATTGCCTATCGCCCTCGTCAACAGTTATCTGCAAATCAAGCGTAGCGGGCGCTTGTAAAACGAGATGGATTGATCCGCGTCAAGGCGCCGCCTCTGTCTCAAAAAGATAATTGGCCATATGTTTTGGAGAGATTATCGAAGATGACCATACTTCGAAGGGTTGCATTGGTGATAGTGGGATTGCCGTTCATGACGACGGTTGCAATGGCAGACAAATTCGACGCCTGCCCGGACCCGGAAGCCGCGCGCAAATGGGTCAAGGCGTGCATGCAGGAAAACCCCTACAACACAAAAGAGAGCTGCGAAGAACGGGCCCTGGCCAGGTTTTGCGACGGCAAGAAATAAGGCAGTAACGGTGGTTGTTGCGGTCATTGCGAATGCGCGAGCGCAAACCCCCGCAACGAACAGGCCGCGCAGAAACAGCCAGGGTTAAAGTGGCTAGTTCGATCGGCGTAACCGCATGCTTTTCAGCAAATCATCGATCGGGGTACTGGCGGTATGCCCTTTTTCGACAATCTGCGCGCACGGGTCTTCAGCTGCATTGAGTTTGCGGAAGAAGTTCGTCGCCAGTATGGAAAGACCCAGCGTCGCCCAGGCAGCCCCTCCCTGCACGATGACGTCCTCAGGGCTGAGCCCGACTTTCGGTTGCTCGATGGTTCCGCGGATCGTCGCAAAGTCACCTGCAAGTTCGAGGATGCTGAAACTCCACCACTTGCGCCGCACCGCCTTGAAGCCGAACAATATCTCGCGCGTCGACAGATTCGCCGCGCCGCTGCCCAGCAAATCCATGCGCTTGAAACGCAGCGCGATGCCGTCCGGGGAACTGGCCACTCCGTCAGCGATTTTGAAATAGGCGGCTGCGCATTCAAGGCTGTTGTAATCCTCCGGTTTCTTTCCGGGGGTCAATGTTTCCAGCAGATCGGACGAAATCGCTTCATACCAGAGCGGGGAATCGACGGTGCGCACCCGGCCAGATCCCGTGTTAAGCAGGATATCGCCTCGGGAAGAAGCATACATTTCGCGTGGCGTTGTTCCCTGAGCGGCAAGTTGTACCCGAACTGAAATCCGGGGCGCGTCCTTGTAACGGCGCTCGACGCCTTCGGGTAAGAGCGTATCGCGGTCGAGATTGGTCGTGCTGAAATCGAGACCCACGACCGGAATGTCCCGGCGCGCGTCAACCTGCAGCGTCGCGCTGCTGTCTCCTTCCGCTATGCGCACTGACGCCTCGAGCAGTCCGCTTGCCAGCGTCGATTGCAAATTGAAATCGTCCAGTTCAAGGCCGCGCCCGATCACGCGTCGCGCCTTGAGTTGCAGTTCGGCGTCGTAATTGCGCAGTGCATCCAGATCAAAAGGCCGATCAAGCCTGGCGATCCGCTCGTCTTCCGGGATCTTTTCCACTGTCTCGGCATCCCAGGGCCTGAGGTCAATCAGGTTGCCGGAGAGTTCAAGGACCAGTTTGATCCGGTCCTTGCGATGCAGCTGCGCGCGTCCGGAAAGGTCCGTCTCCCCCGCACGAATTACCAGTTGTTCCAGCGAAAACAGCTCTTCGTCGAGGACTGCCTTGGCTGCGGCGGCGAATGGCATATCCGGCAACAGCGATCTGTTGGCCAGCGGCGGCAAGCTGGCCAGGCTCTTGACATTCACCTGGACATCGAGCGGCGAGCGCGCTGGTTCGCGCAAGTCGGCAATAGTGCCCTGTGCAAGAGCATATGCATTATTCGAACGCACATCGATCCGCACAGGCACGTCACGGCCACGCCGCAACGCATCGAGCGCACTGCTGGCGGTGACATTAAAGGTATTTTCGCGCACAGCCATGCGCATGTCGGCCACGACCTTCGGCCATGCCTGCTTTCCCTCTAGCAGGTCGGCCAATGGTCCGCCGGTCAACGTCAGGTCAAAGGGAAACTCACCAAGCTCGCCGCGGGATTCGACGCGCGCGTTCACGCCCGGACCGGCGATCAGACTCGCCCGCTGCATAGTCAGCTCCGTTTCATGGTCCCTCCGCTTGAGGGCTGATGCCTCGACGCGCGCCGACACTTTCGCGTTTCTGATCCAGTCCCGCAACGTGATTCCATGCGTATCGACAGTAGCCGAAGGCTGGCCAACCTTGCCTTCCAGCACGGAATCCACTTCGATTTTTTTCAGAACACTCGCGACATCAAAGTCGCCTGCAGACACGGTTGCACTGAGATGGGTGTCGTTGCTGCTTGCATCAACAATGAGTGAACCGCGAAATGGAACATCCGCCAGTGTCGCGTTCATCCGGGGCACACGCAGCCGCCCCCGGCGCAGCGTCGCGGACCCGCGCTGGTTCGTTATCGATACCGGCAAGCCCTTTATCCGTTCTGTCTCCAACGTAATGTCGGCGTCGAACAGGCGCAACAGGGCCAGAGGCAACCGCTCATCGAGGCGACCAGCGCTGCGTTCGTGTTTGTCATTTCCGCTGCCGCCGGTGGCCTTGCCAGTTCCTGCCGGGTTCGGGACCTCGAACAGGGGCACACGGATCTTCGCGTCCATGTAAGGCCGCCTGTCTTTCCACTGCAAGCCGCCATCTGCAAAAAGCGATGTCTTGTTCACGACCCCGCGCAAACCGTGAACCCTGAGCTTGCCGTCCTGCAGAGTGCCACGGGCCGAAAGACCGGAAAGCGCGACAGGGAGCCCGACAACTGTTTCAACCTGCAGTTGAAGGTCTGCATCGAACGCACGCATCCACCCGGGCGCAGCACTGGCCGGTTCACTCTCCTGCCACGGCTTGTCCCCGGTGTTGCTGACGCCGTCATCCTGTTCGACGCCGAATGCGGCGAGGTCAAGCCGGCCAAGCTCCAAAGTTCCGCCAATCCACTGCCGCTCGGTACGTCGGATCGCCAGGTCGCCGGCAACGCTACAACTGGCGATTGTGCCTCGCAGCCCTTCTGCCGCTATCCGGCTTGCATCACCGCTTACTCGACCGGAAAGATCCACGCGAAGCGGATGGATCAACGAACTTGCGCCAAACAGGCGCGCCGGCACACCGACATCGCCTTGTACATTGGTTGCCAAATCGAAAGACAGCAAATTCGCCGCACGCGAAATCGTTCCGTCTGCTGCCAGCGCAAAATCGTCCACTTCCACTTTTGCGGCTAACGCAATGCTTCCCGTCCCGTCGGAATCGTGAACCGGATCCGCCGTCGTCAAATCAAGCCTGAAGCTGTTCTCGTCGATCTTTCCAGCTAGCTGCAACGAAGTCGCCGCCGTGCGCCCGACCGACACGTCACCCGAATCAATCTCGATCCGGGAGACAGGCAACGAAGGCGTTCCAGCCAGGCCTTCGACGAGCATTCGCAGATTGCTCACCTGGACGCCGCCGCCGCTAAACCTCGCCGTCCCGGACACGCGGTAAGGGCCCCACTCGGGCAACCCGTATTGCGCAAGTTCGGATAACGCATCCAGCCGTTTGCCTTTACCCGAAAAATTGATCGAGGCGGCACCCAGCTCGGACAACCGCGGTGCGGTGACTTCCAGATCCGCTCTCGCATCCCCGCTTCGCAAAGCGATCGATGCCGCAAGCGCCTGGCCATCGAGCAGCGTCTGAAGCGAAGCGGTCGATTTGAGATCGGCTGCAATTGCCACTTGGCGATAACTGAAGTCCGTCTCTAACTCAAAAGGTTTGTCCGCGCGCATTCGCGCGTCGGCGCTTTCGATGCTGACGTTGACAGGCTCGCCCGAAATACCGCGCCAGGTAAAGCTGGCATCGCGCAATGAGATGAATTCGAAATCCGGCAGCTGCACCCCACCATCGCCGGACGCGGCAGCGGAATCACCGAACTCCCAGTTACCGACGCCGTCTGCGCCTTGTTCAAGCAGCAAATCGAGACCGCGCACCGTTGCAGTGTCGATTGCAACACGGCCATATAGCAGTTCAATCAGATCCAGCGTCAGTTCGACGTTGCCTGCCGTGAAGAAATATGGCCGTGACCCCCAGGAGGGATTCTCGACCCGCAGTTCCTTGACTGAGAGCGTAGGATGCAGGGAGAAACCAATCGACAGGTGCCCGGCCGATACCTTGCGCCCGAGAAGATGCGTCAACTCGCGTTCAAGCCGCGGCCGGTAGGCATCCGCGTCGACGGTCATGGCGACGATGGCAAGGGCGAGCAGCAGAACCACCAGAGCTCCGGCAACCCATGACAAAATGATTATCGCGCGGTGCATCATTCAGGAAAGTGCATGCTTCGGCAATCGGTGTCGATTCGATTCAGGCAAGTCGTAACACAGATCATACTCTCCACAAAATCGGGACTGCCCCACCAAGACCGCCAATTACGCCAATTACGTTGAATGACCCGGATCACGGCCGGAACGCCGCCTGGCCGGTGCGAGCATTCGTGCCGGGCTTTGGTTTCTGATAGTGCTTCTCACTTAACGCATATCGCTGACGCCTGGTTGCGCAATGCGGAAACAGCGGCACCTGAAAGAGCATGAACGATCCGGGCTTTGGTTGTAGAATCCATACCGATAAGTGTGTTCCGACGGCGAAGCACTGCGGTCTGCAACCATTTATCGCTACAACATAAAAACTCTGGGAGGAGTATCAATGAAAACGAGTTGGAAAGTTTCGCTCGGTCGGCTGGTTTCAATTCTGGCGGCATTCGGAATTGCCACAACGGCTTTCGCGGGCGACGTAACTACCCAGCGGCTGATCGAAAGTGAGAAAGAGCCGCAGAACTGGCTGAACCACCATGGCAACCTGGAAGCGCATCGTTTCTCGGGCCTGACCCAGATCAACAAGTCGAACGTCAAGCAATTGAAAGTCGCCTTTACCTTCGCAATGGGCGGCACGGAAGGCGGCGGCAAGGAAGTCATCGTGTTTCCGTTTGCCGGCCTCGAAGGCACGCCGACTGCGGAAGATGGTTTTCTCTACCTGACCACCGGCTGGGGCGTGGTCACCAAGCTCGACACACGCGGTGGTTCTCCCCGCATCGTCTGGCAGTATGACCCGGCGCCCGACCGCGACTACGCCACCACCGTGGCTTGCTGCGGTATCAACAATCGCGGTGCAGTGCTGGCGGGCAACATGGTCGTATCGAAAGTGATCGACGGCCGCGTGCTGGCGCTGAACAAGACCGACGGCACCAAGATCTGGGAAGTTCAGGTAGCCGATCCCGGCAAGGGCGAGACTTTCACCGGCGCACCGCTGATCGTCAAGGACATGGTCGTGGTCGGCATGGCCGGCGCCGAATTCGGCGTGCGCGGCTGGATCGAAGCCATGGACCTGAAGACCGGCAAGAAGCGCTGGCGCACCCATACCATCCCCGGACCGGGCGAGCCCGGCCACGATTCGTGGAAGGACAATTACGGCGCGTGGAAAACCGGTGGCGGCACTACCTGGGTCACCGGCTCCTATGACCCCGAGCTGAACCTCATCATCTGGGGTACTGCCAACCCGGGTCCGGACTGGGACAACGCATATCGTCCGGGCGACAACCTGTGGACGGACAGCACCATCGCGCTCGATGCCGACACCGGCAAGATCAAGTGGGGCTTCCAGCACACGCCGAACGATCCGTACGATTACGACTCCATCGCCGAGAACACCTTCGTCGATACGAATATCAACGGCAAGTTCGTTCGCGCGACGCTGCATGCCAACCGTAACGGTTATGCCTACGCACTCGACCGCGAAACAGGCAAATGCCTGTGGGGCACCCAGTTCGTCGAGGAGTTGAACTGGAGTGGTGGTCTCGACGAGAACTGCAAGCCGAAGACCTATAATCCGAATTCGGATGTGCAGACATACGTGGAAGGCACCGCTGCAGCCCGCGGCACCGCCAAGGAAGGCCGCGGCACGATCGAAGGTACGCTCAAGCCCGGTCACATGGGCGGCAAGAACTGGCCACCGACGACCTACAGTCCGGAAACCAACTACTACTACATCCCGACCATCGACGGTTGTAACAAGGCGTTCGCCGAAGTGACCGTGCCCGGTGCGCACAAGCCGCGCCAGCTGTTCCTGGGCGGCGCACCGTTCTCGACCTTCGAAGATCCGGACTGCGGCCGCATCTGGGGCAGCATCACCGCGATCGACGTGCAAACAGGCAAAGTGGTCATGAAGCACTCGACCAAGTATCCGCAGCTGGGGGGCCTGCTCTCCACCGCCGGAGGACTGGTATTCGCCGGTTACGCCGAAGGCAAGGTTGTCGCACTCGACGCGAACACCCTCGAAGAGTTGTGGGAATTTGACACCGGTTCGGCAATCAATGCGCCGCCAATGACCTTTATGTCCAGCGGCAAGCAGTACGTCGCCATTGAAGTCGGTCTGGGCGGTGCCTGGCCGCAGTGGTTCGTCAGCGCGACGCCGGAACTGAAGTCCCAGGTTCCGAGTAA
>LJTS01000157.1 GCA_001304425.1 Betaproteobacteria bacterium SG8_40 | reverse complement strand
CGGTCGTCACACTTTCAATAGGCCGCGGTCGTCTCGCCCGCCGAATCCGGCTGCCGAGTGTACGCCCGATTCTTTCCCGGAAACAGTCATTGCCAAGGTATCCCTGTGTGCAAGGTAGACCGAATGTTCTTGGGACCGGTTTCGCCGAAGCGGGCTTTGAACAGCCTCCAGCGAATTTCCCGCCGCGACAGCGGTTGCTTGACGGGTGCAGGGATCGGAAACGTCCAGCGTCCGTCGAGAATTTCCACGCGAGGCTAATACGGTCTCACCGCATAGTTCCAGCCGGGCGAGACAGGAATGCAATTGACCCAACCGTCGCCCGGGCGACGGAACACAACGACATACCGGGAAACTGCAAGAACAGGCGCATCAATGGCGCCCTCTGCGCTTCAGCAACGTTGCAGACACGTTGATTGATTCGTGCCGCGTACTACGTGTGTCGAGGAGGCGAAACGCCCTGGATTTCTTCACCGGCGCCTGGCGACGGGAGACAGATCTGCGCGACCTCGCATTCCCTGCCCCACAGCGCGGTGATCAGCCGGCTCACAGGCTGCGGATCGCCGGTGGTCCAGAAGTAATCGCGCCCGTTTTCCTGCGCGGCAGACAACAGGTTTTCGCTTTCCATCCGGCGCTTGAGTTCGCGCGCGACCGCCGGCGCCGGGTCGATGACATGGACGTCGGGCCCGGCGACTTCGCGGATCAGCGGTGCGAGGAAGGGGTGATGGGTACAACCCAGCACCAGCGTATCGGCACCGCGTTCGATCAGCGGCAGCACATGACGCGCGACCAGCGCTTTCGCCTCCGGGCCGGCAAGGTCGCCTGATTCGACCTGTTCGACCCATCCTTCGCAGGACTGCGCCAGTACCTGCACGTTAGCGGCGACACGTTGCCGTAGCTGTTGAAGTTTCTCGCCAGACAACGTGCCCCGGGTGGCGAGCACACCGATGACGCCGGAGCGCGTCACTTCCGCGGCCGGTTTCAATGCCGGTTCAACACCGACAATGGGCAACGCAAAGCGTGCGCGCAGCGTGGAAATGGCGGCACTGGTGGCCGTGTTGCACGCGACGACGATGGCTTTCGCGCCTTGCGCGATCAGAAATTCACTGATGGCAACGGCACGCTGCTCGACGAACTCGCGCGACTTCTCGCCGTAAGGCACGTGCGCGGAGTCGGCGACATAGATCAGGTTTTCCGCCGGCAGCAGGCGGCGGATCTCCCGCAGCACCGACAGGCCGCCGACGCCGGAGTCGAAGACGCCAATCGGTGCGGTCTCGGTGGTTGGATTCAAATGTGTGGCTCGCTCTTGAACGGAATCCTGGCTACCGGCTGAAAATCCACATGCTCCAGACATTCAGGCGGGCAGAACCTTCTTTGCAAAGGCCGCCCTCGTCGCGCCTGTCCGATCTGGCTGCCGGGATTACGCTCGCTTCTTCCACGAAACTACGCATTCCGGAATGACAACAAGCGGCTCCACCCCCTTGCATCAATCGCCACTCTTGCAGCGGCGACGGAATCACCAGTTGATCTCGATTTCGAAGCTGGTGCCGTCGTCGCCAATTTCCAGTTCGAGTTCGACCTCGACCTGGTCGGGCACGTCGATGGTGAACTTCTTGCCCTCGCGAACGAACTCGAGGTCGTTCTGGCGGCTGAGTGAGTCGGCGATGCGGCGCAGCAGCTTCGCCGCCTCTTCTCGCCGCATCTCGTGCTTTTCTTCGATTTCAAGAAGATCCATTTCCGTCTCCTGACAGGGCGTGACAAATGCGTATATTGTCCCGGTCACTGCCGCCGGCACAACCCCGCAGATCATCGGAGCCGGTGCCATGGTTGCGGGCCGGGTTAGAGGTGATGGCTGAAGGATAGACAAAAAACAACGTCTGACCTGACCCGGATTTACGATCTGTCCCTGATATTCAACCCGCCAGGCCGGTCAATCGCGCTTATGGCGTTGAACAGACTTGCGGGCTTCGATCGGCCCACGGCCTGACCTCTTCCAACTGCGCGGCCAGGCGCAGCAAGGCGGCTTCCTCGCCAAATCGACCGACGAAGTGCAACCCGACGGGGAGATCATTTTCCGTCCAGTGCAACGGCACCGACATCGCCGGCTGGCCGCTGGCGTTGCTGATGTACGTGTACGGTGAAAACTTTGCCATGCGGCGGCGCAGTTCGAACGGGTCGCCTTCATAGGTCAATGTACCCAGTGGCAACGGCGGCTGTCCCAATGTAGTGGTCAACCACATGTCGTGCGTTTCGAAAAACCGGCTCAACGCGCGTACCTGCACCTGGACATCCTGAATCGCGAGCAGGTAATCCGCCGCACTCAATGCACGGCCGCGCTCGGAAAACGCCCATACGAATGGCTCGAAAGACTGCTCGTCAAGCGTGCGCCCGAGCCGGCGCTCCCAGTCCGCCAGCGCCCATGCCACGCCACCTGAAAGGATCGTGGTGAACTTCTGCCATAGCTCCATCGCTTCGAAATCAGGCGCCGCCTCTAACACATCGTGCCCAAGCGACTCGCACAGTGCCGCCGTTTCACGGATCGCGCGTTCGCATTCCGGGTCAAGCGGATCACCGAGCGGGGTTTCGCACGAAAACCCGATGCGCAACCGGCCGGGCCGGGCGCCGACTTCCTCGACAAAGGGCCGTACCGGTGCCGGCGCACTGTAGGGCTCACCGATCGCGGGCCCGGTCGAAATGTCCAGCAATACCGCTGAATCACGCACCGAGCGGGTCAGCGCGTGCTCGACGAACATCCCGGAAAACAGGTCACCATAAAGCGGCGCGAGGGAAGTGCGACCCCGGGTCGGCTTCAACCCGAACAGGCCACAACACGACGCCGGTATTCGAATCGAACCGGCGACATCATTGCCGTGTGCGGCCGGCACAACGCGCGCTGCCACAGCCGCGCCGGAACCGCCACTGGAACCGCCGGTTGAGCGTTCCGGATCCCATGGATTGCGCGTCTTGCCGAACAAACGCGGCTCCGTCGTCACACCAATCGCAAGCTCCGGCAAGTTGGTCTTGCCGATGGTAATCAAACCGGCGTCGCGGTAGCGGCGATAGGTTTCACTGTCCTGGCGCGGAATATAACCCTCGAGAAACGCACTGCCTTCGGTAAATGGCACGCCCTCGATCTCGGCAACAAAGTCCTTCATCAGGAACGGCACGCCGGCGAGCGGCCCATCACCCAACGGTTGTCTGGCCGCCTCGCGCGCCCGGTCGAACATGTCGATGATCACCGCATTGAGCACCGGATTGACCTGTTCGCACCGCCTGATCGCATCATCCACCAGTTCCGCCGCGCTGACCTGGCCTTCACGCACCAGCGCGGCCATGGCGGTCGCGTCCATCATCCCGAAATCCCCGTCCGTGGCCGTCATGATTGCCGCCCCCCCCAATTCAAGCGCAGTCGAACGATTCGCCTGCTTCAACCCGTCCCCTGTTATTCGCCGTCATCATGCCTGCATCGCCGCCGCGCTTCGCGGTTGTTTCGCATCGGCGGCTGAACAGCGGGTTTCAGCGCCGCAGAATTGCCCACCAACGAGCCACATTGAGCAAGCTCATCAGCGACGCCGATACATAGGTCAGCGCCGCCGCCTGCAACAATCGCCGGGCATGCGACTCATCACGCACAGCCAGAATATTGTGCTTCTTCAGCAACGGCATGGCGCGCCCGAAACTGGCATCGAATTCGGTCGGCAGGGTCAGCAGATGCATCACCACCCCAGCGCCCAATGTCAACAATCCACCGGCCGCCATTAACAAGCCGGCGATCGGCGCGCGGGTGATGCCGATGATCAGTGGCGTGGCCATCAACAACGCTGCTCCGGTTTTCTCCACCGGGGCGACCCAGCGCACGAGTTGTGTGCGCAACATGAGAGGCATGTAGCCGTTGGCGTGCTGGAGCGCATGGCCAACCTCGTGCGCGGCGATCGTGATGGCGGTGAGCGAACAGTCTTGATAGTTTCGCGGCGACAGTCTGACCATGCGTTGTACCGGATCGTAGTGGTCGCCCTTCTCGGTGATTTCGGTCCCGACCTCCTGCAGACCGAGTTCGTCGAGCAGGCGGCGCGCAACTTCGCCGCCGGAGATGAGGTAACGGTCGGTGGGTTTGCTATAGCGGCTCATGACCCGGCTCACCCACAAGGAAGGGCCTGCGACCGCCACCAGCAACAAGAGGATGATGATCAGGTACGGCATGAAGGATACGTACTGCTAAAGGGAGTTGACCGGTTCGCTATTAGACGGGTCAGAGCCCTTGATGTCCGGATTCCGGAACTGCGCTCGCAATAACGCCTGAAATCTGCCGGATAAATTCCCGGACTTTGCCGGCATATTCACCGGATTTCAATTCGCCTTCCGTGATCTCCAGGGTAGCCACCGGTGGTTTGCCGCAAAGCGTTTGCAACTGGCCGAACAAACGACCACCGCCAGAGCCCCCTTCAGTGCAAAAAAAGGCGACGCGCTTGAATTTATGCTGTTGCGCGAGCGCATAGCTGCGCATCGGGGGAGAAAGACTCCATGACCAAACCGGCGAGCCAAGGATTGTCAAATCATATTGCGAAGGGTCTTCCTTGACCGGTTGTATCCGGCCCGGGCGTTGTAACATCGCCTCTCGCCCGGACCGCATATATCCGAAAGCGCCTTCCCGGCTTTGTACATCGAAAATCCGCTCGACATTCGCGCCAACACCTTGCGCAACCAATTCCGCAATCTTATGGGTGTGGTTGGTACGAGAATAATAGACGATCAGCGCTTTCGTCATTCGTCCTCCCGCTTTTTCATGAAAGCCGGCACGCGCGGCCTAGAACTGCACGCGGCTCGTGAAGCCTCCGTCCACGATGATGTTGGTGCCGGTGATGAATGAAGCCGCCGGGCTGGCGAGGAACGCCACCGCGTTCGCCACTTCTTCGGGTTTGCCCATGCGGCCCATCGGCACCCCCGCGCGGACACTCTCGTACATCGCAGGGTCGTTTTTCTTGACGTTGTCCCACGGGCCGTCCTTGTGAAAAATCGGGCCAGGTGACACGCAGTTGAAACGGACGCCATCCTTCGCATATTCCTGCGACAGGCTGTTCGCGTGGGCGATGAGTGCGGCCTTCAGTGCATTGTAGGAACGCGGTCCGCGGAACGCATCGACGGCCGCCGTGCTGGTAATGAAGATGACGCTGCCGCTGCCCGATGCTTTCAGGCTATCGATGGTGGCTTCCATCAATCGCACGGCACCCAGCACATCGACCTCGAATGTCTGGCGCCAGGCGGCCTCGTCCAGCCCGCCCCAGCCGCTGACGTTGTGCACCACGATGTCCACGCCACCCAGCGCACCGATCGCGTTGGCCGCGAATTTTTTCAGGGCCGGGCCATCCGTGGCATCCACCGCCTCGCCGTAAACCTTGCCGCCATGCGCCTTGAGGGCCGCCGTCATCGCTTCCACCGCTGCGGGGGTTCGCGAACAAATCGCCACATCGGCCCCTTCCCGCGCCAGCCGTTGGGCAATCGCTCCACCGATACCGCGAGTGCCGCCGGTCACGATCGCCTTTTTACCTTTGAGTTCCAGATCCATCTCATGTGCTCCTGTATGTTCCAATGTGGCGAGAAATTTACGGGTTCGGCATTTAAAAGACCCTGACCCCTGTTGATTTACTTTACTACGAGATGGGACAAGACTACCCGATTGACTATTCCGGGTCTTTCGGCGTCTCCGTATCACGTCTGTCGCCGCCCTGGTCCTTGCGGGTCACGCTCATCCAGTCGAGCGAAACACCGGATATCGAGCTGATGCGGGCAATGCGGAATATGACATCGAGCAATTTGGGTCGGCTCCGGATCTTCGGTTCCTTCAGGCGCGGCATGAACCAGGCAACGATCGCGCCGCGCAAGATTGCACTGACGACGAACACGATAAAAAGGGCGCTGCCCGGTTCCCAGATGTCAACGATGGCATCGGCAATCGCCGGCGCTTGCCGCGCCACGTAACCGCCAAACAGGCCACCGCAAAAAACCATCAGCGCACTGCTGCCGGACTGAATCGCTGCATAAAGCGCAAAGTTCGTATGGTGGGGGCGAATGTCATACAGGTAGTTTGCCGTACTCAACGTAAATCCGCTCCAGAAGACACCTGACACGATCTGAACAAACACCAGGTACAGTGGATCGGGCGATACCAGCCAGGCCAGCGGGATCACCGGAATTGCGCAACTCGACATCACCATCACGAGATGATTCCCGAAGCGGTCGCTGAAGCGCCCCCAGAAACGCAGCAAGAGAAACTGCGTGGCGATCGAGGCAATGCTGTTGAGGCTGAACTGCAGGTAGGTGAATTGCAGATCACGCAACATATACATTGCAAAGAACGGCGCCGAGACCGCCACTGCGCCTTGAAAGCAGGCAACGAAGAAGCTGTAGTGCCGGAAAGTCGGATCTTTCAGGGACTCCTTGATGTGCAACAGGCTGTCGCGCAAGCGCATCGCAGTCTGCGCGGATTCCAATTCGGGGTCGTGCATGCGCCACAACAGATAGGCTGAAACAAGGCGGCCAATCGCACCGCCGCCGATAAACACAATCAACGACGCCGCCATGGTCAGGCGGGAACGGGCGGCGAAGAAAACCCCTCTGCGCGATCGTGGTACCAGACCGCCCATCCAGGCACGCCAATGCGGCTGGATGATATTGATGCAGGAGAAATAGCCGACGGTAAGCACGATCAGCCACAGAACCCGACTGGACTGCAACTCCCCGAAGCCGTTGGCGACCGACAGTAGTGCCATCAATCCCACCAGCAGGCTTTGCAGAAGCGCCACTCCGACAACCAGCGGCTTCCGTTTGACGTGGTTACCCATCCACACCGAGACGATCTGCCAGACCGCGCCAAACAATTGCGGAATCGCTGTAAGCCAGCCCAGCTGCAATGCAGTCGCTTGCAGCGAAATGGCGAACGCATTGAGGAAGTTGTCGTTGGCTCCCGTCATGGTTGCCGACGCAACGGATTCCTGCTGCGAATAACGCAGGGTCCGGCGCAGCGTGGCCCTCCGGCTACTGCGGCTTTCTTCCGGGACGGGGATCGGATTTTCCATTTCAGCCTCGTCCACCACGAAGGTCATCGCCGGATACGCCGCATCGAGTCCGAACGAGGCACAGGGATCTGCCCCTTTTCTGCAGCACCCCGAACGCAGCCTCACGCACCCGGAAAGCACCAGATTCGAACGAGATTGACTTCATATCAATACTTAGCGGCGGCCTGGCCTCGCATCAGAGGGCCCCGGCCCCGTTTATGCAGCAGCAGTTGTAACGCGCTCATCCGTTCCTCGGGCGCACTTCAAAGCAGCGGTGTATTTTCGGATTGCGCTCGAAATCCGGAGGCAGTGTTTTCCGCGAGATATCTTCAATCGCATATCGCGCCGACAGCGCCGGGTCGAGTTTGAACTTCCGGGCGTTGGTCGAAAACACCAGCAGGCCGTCTCTTGCGAGCAACCGCATGCAGTCATCGATCAGTTCGACATGATCGCGCTGGATATCGAGCACGCCCTCCATGCGGGCCGAGTTCGAGAATGTCGGCGGATCGAGAAATATCAGATCAAATCCGGGCCTCGCAGACTTCAGCCATTCGCGCGCGTCGGCTTGCACCAGTTCGTGCCGGGCATCGGTGAAGCCATTCTGGCGCAGGTTGCGCTGCGCCCAGTCGAGATAGGTGCGCGAAAGGTCGACCGTCACCGTTTGCCGTGCGCCTCCGGCCGCCGCATAGACCGTGGCGCTGCCGGTGTAGGCAAACAGGTTCAGGAATTTCCTGTTTTTTGACTGCTCCCTGAGACGCTCCCGGGTGATGCGGTGATCGAGAAACAACCCGGTATCCAGATAGTCGTCAAAATTGACTTCGAACTTCAGGCCGTTTTCGAGCACGGTAAAGAATTCGCGGCGCTCGGCCTGCTTCTCATACTGCTGGGAGCCGGACATGCGTTTGCGCATGCGCAGACGGATGTCCGTGCGCGCCACGCCGGTTGCCTCCGGCAATGCCGCCAGCGCCTCGGCACGCCGGCGCTTGACCTGCTCCTGCGGTAACTCATCCGGCGCCGCGTATTCCTGCACGTACAGCCACTGGCGCGACTGATCCGCGGCCTCATAGCGGTCAATCGCGAACGCGTACTCCGGCATGTCGGCATCGTAGATTCGATAGCAGCTCACCGCTTCGCGTTTCGCCCAGGCGCGCAGGCGTTTCAGATTCTTCGAAATGCGATTGCCGAACATGCGGGACCCGGCGGATTCCCGCAGACTGTTGTCGACCTCATCGCGTTGCCGCGGTCGCAGGTCGCGCACCGCTTTGGGTGTGAGATCGAAGCGCAGCAAGCGGCACTCGATCGCGCCGTTCCACAGTGTATGAGTTCGATACGCGCGTAGGCCCAGCTCCAGGCCCATTCCGCTCGCCACCGTAATGACCGCCGCCTGCCAGCCCATGAATCGCTGCTGCAGCACCTCGCCCAGTAATTGATGAGTAGCGCGCGCCGACTCGCGATCCTCCAGACGCTCGCCGTACGGAGGATTTGCACACACCAGGCCGCGCGCGGCGCCAGCGGGCGGCGCGGCGTCCGCCAGCTCGCCCCGGGTAAAACGCGTCAGTTCAGCTACCCCGGCGCGTTCGGCGTTCGCACGCGCTGACTGCAAGCTGTCACTGTCACGGTCGCTGCCGCACAGGGCCTGGGTCGGATCGTCCGCAACCCGCCCGGCCCACTCGGCGACACCGGCATCACCGCGCTCGCGCGCGGACGCGCACACCGACTGCCAAAGCTCCTCCTCGTGGCCACGCCAGCCAAGGAATCCGAAGTACGTTCGCCCGATGGCAGGCGCCAGGTCCGCGGCGATCATCGCGGCTTCGATCACCAGCGTTCCGGACCCGCACATCGGATCCAGGAAGCGGGCGCCGTCGCGTGCCATTGCCGGCCACCCGGCGCGCAGCAACATGCCGGCCGCCAGGTTTTCGCGCAGCGGCGCCGGCCCGCCTGATAAACGGTAACCGCGGCGGTGCAGGCCCTCCCCCGAAAGATCGATTGAAACCTCGACGCGCGACCCATTGGCATGCGCGTGCAGGCGCATGCCGGGCTCGTCCGGTTGGATATCCGGACGCCAGCCCGTCGCTTCGCGAAGCTGGTCACAGACCGCGTCCTTCATTTTCTGCGCGCCGAACTGGCTGTGGATGATCGTCGGGTGCTGGCCGCTGAAATCGCAGGCGAGCGTCGCGCCGTGGGCGATTTCCGAGGACCAGTCATGCGCCAGCAGCTGAGCGTAAAACTCCTCCGTGGTCGGCGCCTCCAGCGTCAGCAGCGGCAGATAAACCCGGCTCGCAATCCGCGATTCAAGGCAGGCCCGGTATGCAACCTCCAGCGTGCCGCTGAAACTGACTCCACCCCTGCCTTCGCGCACATCCTGTGCACCGAAAGCCCGCACTTCGCCCGCCAGCAGATCGGCAAGCCCGCGTGGTGTACTGGCAAAAAAACGTCTCAGGGTCATTCGCGCATTGTGCCCGAGTCCACGCCAAACAGCCGCTCTTTCACGGATGCGCGCGGTCCAACCGGGGAGGAAGGAATCAACACCCGACTAGAGAATCTCGATCGCATACAGCATCTTCCACAGGCGCTCAGGAGGCGGATTTGGGCATCAAAACGTGCATATAAGCGCCTGAGACGCATCCATTTCGCAACAGACTGTTTTTATATCAGTGTCATGAA
>LJTS01000156.1 GCA_001304425.1 Betaproteobacteria bacterium SG8_40 | reverse complement strand
GACGGCAAACAGGTATTGCCGATTCTGCTACACGGCGATGCCGCCTTCGCCGGCCAGGGCGTGGTCATGGAAACGCTCAACCTGTCGCAAACCCGCGGCTACGGCACGGGCGGGACGGTGCACGTGATCGTGAACAACCAGATCGGCTTCACGGTTTCCGACCTGCGCGACGTGCGCTCGACCCTGTATTGCACCGATATCGCCAAGATGATCGATGCACCGGTGTTCCACGTCAACGGCGATGATCCGGAAGCAGTGGCGTTCGTCACCGAGATCGCTCTCGATTACCGCATGGAGTTTGCCAAGGACGTGGTGATCGACCTCGTCTGTTTCCGCAAACTGGGACACAACGAGCAGGACGAGCCGATGGTGACCCAGCCATGGATGTACAGCCTGATACGCAAGCACGAAGGCACCCGCAAGTCGTACGCCGACAAGCTGCAAACCCAGGGCGTGATCGGCGACACCGAAGCGGATGACATGATCCGCGTCTATCGGGAAGCGCTGGATGCCGGTTACCACACCAACAAGACCATACTGTCCAACTTCAAACCCCCGTATACGGCTAACTGGGCACCGTTTCTGAACATCCCCTGGACCTACAAGGCGCCGACGGGTGTGCCGATGGAAACGCTCAAGGCGCTGTCCGAGCGGCTCACGACCATTCCTTCAGGGTTCAGTTTGCATTCCAGGGTCGAGAAAATCATCGGCGACCGGCGTGCAATGGGGCAGGGCAAGATTCCGCTCGACTGGGGCATGGCCGAGAGCCTTGCCTACGCATCACTGCTCAAGGATGGTTATCCGATACGTATCTCGGGGCAGGACTCCGGCCGCGGCACCTTCTTTCACCGCCACGCGGTATTGCATGACCAGAATCGCCAGAAAGGCGAAGAGGGCACCTACCTGCCGCTGCGCAATATTGTCGAGGGGCAGCCGGACTTTACCGTGATCGACTCGATCCTGTCCGAGGAGGCGGTGCTCGGTTTCGAGTACGGCTACGCCACGGCCGAACCGAACGAGCTGGTGATCTGGGAGGCGCAATTCGGCGACTTCGCCAATGGCGCGCAGGTAGTGATCGACCAGTTCATCGCTTCGGGAGAAGTAAAGTGGGGGCGTATCTGCGGCCTCGTGATGATGCTGCCGCACGGCTATGAAGGTCAGGGGCCGGAACACTCGTCGGCCCGCATTGAGCGTTATCTGCAACTGTGCGCGGACTACAACATGCAGATCTGCATTCCGACTACGCCGGCGCAGATGTTTCATGTTCTGCGGCGCCAGATGGTGCGCCCGTACCGCAAACCGCTGATCATCATCAGCCCCAAGAGCCTGCTGCGGCACAAGGAGTCGGTTTCCTCGCTCTCCGAACTGGCAGACGGGGAATACCTGCCCGTGATTGCGGACTCGGAATTGCCGGATCCGTCAAAGGCCAGGCGGGTGGTGTTTTGCAGCGGCAAGATCTATTTCGAGCTGGCCGCTGCAAGGCGGGAAAGGGGCGCCGACGAGGTCGCGATCGTCCGCCTGGAGCAGTTGTATCCGTTTCCTCACGAGTCTTTCAAGGAGCAGATCAGTATCTACAAGGATGCAAAAGAAATCGTCTGGTGCCAGGAAGAGCCGGGCAATCAGGGTGCCTGGCATCGGATACAGCACTACATCGAGCGGCATCTGCTGCCGCACCAGAAACTCACTTACGCACTGCGCGCCTCGTCGGCTTCGCCCGCCGGCGGTTACGTCGCACTGCATAACCAGCGGCAGAAGGCTGTCATTGACGCGGCACTCGGCACGGCTGGCTGAGTGCGTCGCCACATTTATTTGCGCGTAGTTAGCGTCTAAACGGGAAGGTAAGCATGGTAGTCCAAGTGAAAGTGCCAGCGTTGTCCGAATCGGTGTCGGAGGCAACCTTGCTTTCGTGGCACAAGAAGCAAGGCGACTTCGTCAAACGTGACGAGAACCTGATCGACATCGAGACCGACAAGGTCGTATTGGAACTTCCGGCGCCGGAATCGGGTGTGCTCGCGAGAATCGTCAAGAAGGATGGCGATGCCGTTGTAGCCAACGAGGTGATCGCCGAGATCGACACCGAGGCAAAGGGGCAGGCGCCGGCTGCGGCATCGACCGAGCAACGGCCGAAGGAAACCGTCCCGGCCCCGGCAACGGCAGCAGCGCCGCCCCCGGCTGCGTCCGATACGGTGGTCGTCATGCCGGCGGCACGCAAGATCGCGGCGGACAAAGGCATCGATGCGGCGTCGCTGAAGGGTTCGGGGCGCGGCGGACGGGTGACCAAGGAAGACGTTCTGGCGGCCGGGCAGGCGGCGCCGGCACAACAAGCGCAACCCCGGCTCGTTAGCCGGGCGCCGTCGCCGGTCAATCTCGAACAGGTGCTCGGTGAGCGGCCCGAGCAACGCGTGCCGATGTCGCGGTTGCGCAAACGCGTCGCCGAACGCTTGCTCGAATCGCAATCCAGTGCGGCGATTCTGACCACGTTCAACGAAGTGAACATGCAGCCGGTCATGGATCTGCGCAAGAAGTACCGCGAGCAATTCGAGAAGGAACATGGCGTGAAACTCGGGTTCATGTCGTTTTTCGTTAAGGCGGCGGTTGCAGCCCTGAAGAAGTTTCCGGTCGTTAACGCATCGGTCGATGACGGCGACATCGTCTACCACGGGTTCTTCGATATCGGAATGGCGGTGGGCAGTCCGCGCGGCCTGGTGGTGCCGATCGTGCGCAACGCAGATCAGATGACCTTTGCCGACATCGAGAAGCAGATCGCGGACTTCGGCAAACGCGCCCAGGACGGAAAACTTACGATCGAGGAATTGACCGGCGGCACGTTCTCGATCTCGAACGGCGGCGTATTCGGATCGATGCTGTCGACGCCGATCATCAATCCGCCGCAGTCGGCCATCCTCGGAGTTCACGCCACCAAGGAGCGCGCGGTCGTCGAGAACGGGCAGGTCGTGGTCAGGCCGATGAACTATCTGGCGCTTTCCTACGATCACCGCATCATCGACGGACGGGAAGCGGTGCTGTTCCTGGTGGCGATCAAGGATGCACTCGAAGACCCCTCGAGGCTGTTGCTCGACCTTTGAGGCCGGGGCAATGGGGTTTTCCCGGGCCCGCGGGGACGCGTCCCGGGCAAAGGTTGCGGGGCATATTGACTGACTGGGTTGGGATATGACGAAAGCATTTGACGTGGCAGTGATTGGCGCAGGGCCTGGCGGATATGTGGCGGCCATCCGCGCTGCCCAATTGGGCCTGAATACGGTCTGCATCGATGAGTTCAAGTCCGAAGACGGCAAAGCCAGTCTCGGCGGCACCTGCCTGAACGTTGGCTGTATCCCCTCCAAGGCACTGCTCGAGTCTTCGGAGAATTACGAGCGCGCACTGCACAAGTTCGGCGAGCACGGCATCCGGGTAAAAGACGTATCGCTGGACGTAGCCGCGATGCTGGCGCGAAAAGACAAGATCGTGCAACAGTTCACCAGCGGCATCGGCTTGTTGTTCAAGAAGAACAAGGTCACCTCCATGCACGGGCACGGCCGCCTGACGGGCGGCGGCGAGTCCTACCAGATCGAAGTCAGCAACGGTGGCACCAGCGAGACTGTCAGCGCGAAGCATGTTGTCATCGCGACCGGATCGGTTCCGAGACAGATCCCGGGACTGGCGGTCGATAACGTTCGTGTGTGCGACAACACGGGCGCACTGTCGCTGAAGGAAGTGCCCGGCAGGCTCGGCGTCATCGGGGCCGGCGTGATCGGTCTGGAAATGGGCAGTGTCTGGAAGCGGCTCGGGTCCGAGGTTACGATTCTCGAGGCTTTGCCGGTGTTTCTGGGCGCCGCCGACGAAGGCGTATCGAAGGAGGCATGGCGCATCTTTACCAAGAGCGTCGGGTTGGACATCAAGCTGGGCTGCAAGATCGGCGCCGTCAAGGCGGGAAAGAAGTCGGTCTCGGTGCAGTACGAACACGAGGGCACGGCGACGGTGGCAGAGTTCGACCGGCTGGTCGTGGCGGTGGGCCGGGTACCGAATACGCGCGGACTCGGGCTGGAGACGGTTGGGGTCAAGGCGGACGCGCGAGGCTTCGTTGAAGTCGATGAGCGTAACCGGACAGTCGCGCCGAACATCTATGCCATCGGCGATGTCGTGCGAGGACCGATGCTGGCGCACAAGTCATCGGAGGAAGGCGTGGCGGTGGCGGAAACGATCGCCGGCCAGCACGGGCACGTCAACCTCGAACACATACCGTGGGTCATCTACACCGCACCTGAAATTGCCTGGGTCGGGCGCACCGAACAGCAACTCAAGGCAGACGGCGTGGCGTACCGCAGCGGACAGTTTCCGTTCATCGTCAGCGGCCGCGCGCGCGCACTCGGCGAGACCGCAGGTTTCGTGAAGATGCTGGCCGACGAGCGCACGGACCGTATTCTCGGTGTCCATATTCTCGGCCCATTTGCTTCCGAACTGATTTCGGAGGCGGTCGTGGCGATGGAGTTCGGCGCGACTGCGGAAGACATCGCGCGCATTGTCCACGCCCATCCTTCCTTGTCCGAAGCGCTGCATGAAGCCGCACTCGGTGTAGACAAGCGTTTCCTGAGTCTCTAGGGCCTGCCCGGCGATGGCATCAGGCTCGCCAGGGGCGGCGGAGCAAAAATCGTTTCTGGCCCACGCTCAGGCGGCAGCACGGCGTCACGGCTACCGGCTCGACACGGCGCAACTGCGCGCCAGTGAGGAACTGGATCGCCTGTTCCGGCAACTGACCGGCACGGGACGCTGGAGCGGGTTTGTCCGGCAACTGATGCGGCGCCGGCCCGTGGTGCGCGGTATTTACCTGTGGGGTGGCGTCGGACGCGGAAAGACCTTCCTGATGGATGTCTTTTTCGAGAGCATTGCGCTCGAAAGCAAGTTGCGCCTGCACTTTCACCGGTTCATGCAACGAATCCATCACCGCTTGCGCGATCTGCAGGGTGAGGCCAATCCGCTGCGAATCGTGGGCGCGGAACTGGCAGCGCAGGCACGCCTTGTTTGCCTTGATGAATTCCATGTCACCGATATTGGCGATGCAATGATCATGCGAGTCCTGCTCGAATCCCTGTTCGCCGAAGGGGTGGTGCTGGTTACCACAGCCAACCTGCACCCCGACTCGCTGTACGAGCATGGCCTGCAACGAGCGCGGTTCCTGCCTGCGATCGACCTGCTGAAGCAAAACATGCAAGTTATCGAGTTTGGTTCCGGCACCGATTACCGGCTTGTATCGCTTGAAAAAGCAGGCGTGTTTCATCCAGGCGTGGATGCGGATTCGGAGCAGTCGATGTTGACAACCTTCATGGACGTGAGCGGCGAAGCGGGGCGGTGCGAACAGACGATCGAGGTTGAAGGCCGGGACATTCGAACCAGGCGCATCAGTGAAGGCGTGGCATGGTTCGGTTTTGAAGAGATTTGCGACGGGCCGCGCAGCAGGAACGACTATATCGAACTGTCGAAGCGCTTCCACACGGTGCTGATATCGGGCGTACCCGTTTTTGGAGCCGCGAACGATAATGCCCGACGGCGCTTTACCTGGCTGGTGGATGAATTCTACGACCGGCGCGTAAAGCTCGTTCTGTCGGCGTACGCGAATCTGCCCGAGCTGTTCTCCGGCGCACTGGGCGGCGCGGAATCGGAGCGCACCAGTTCACGTTTGATTGAAATGCAGGCGCGGCGCTACCTCGGCGAGGCGCACTTGCCTTAGCGGTCCGGCGAGTTGCCGGCGCGAAACGCCAGTCGATGCGGGTATTATTCGGATAGTGCGGCGCTTCGGGGGCGGAGTCCGGATGTCCAGGAGATCCACGGGCCGGCTTCACAAGGATGGCGCGAACGTGCCGGGCGCTCGCGAACGCGAAAAACGCGCGTTCGTTCGCCGGCAGCAAACCAATGACCAGGGGGAGGAGAACAACTGCGATGAAAGCCTATCGAATTTTCGAGGAAGACGGAAAGGTCGCGAGCCGTTTTGTCGACATGGAGCGCGAGGAACTCGATCCGGGCGATGTGACCGTCAAGGTGGCTTATTCGAGCGTCAATTTCAAGGATGCGCTGGCGGCAACCGGTGCCGGGAAAATCATTCGCCGGTTTCCCTGCAACGGTGGCATCGACTTGTCGGGTACGGTTGAACAGTCGAGCGACCCGCGCTTCAAGGCGGGCGATGAGGTGATTGCAACGAGTTACGACATCGGCGTATCGCGCGATGGCGGCTACGCCGAGTTTTGCCGGGTGCCTGCCGACTGGGTCGTGCCGATGCCTGCGGGTCTGGATCTGCATTCGGCAATGGTGCTGGGTACTGCCGGGTTCACGGCCGGCCTCGCCGTGGTCCGCATGGAACATGAAGGGCTCAAGCCGGCTAATGGACCGGTTATCGTGACCGGCGCAACCGGCGGCGTCGGCAGCGTCGCGGTCGACATCCTGTCAGCCGGCGGTTACCACGTGGTCGCGTTGACGGGAAAGGAAGATCAGGCCGGCTATCTCGAGCAACTGGGTGCTGCCGAAGTGATGCTGCGCTCCAGTCTCGATCTGTCGAAGATCCGCCCGCTCGGCAAGGAAACATGGGCCGGTGCCGTCGACAATCTGGGCGG